>SDWL01000052.1 GCA_004195315.1 Lutibacter sp. | reverse complement strand
ACCGTGACGTATAAATTTTATTTTAAAAAATCAATAACTAATAACTATGAAGCATACTTATAAAATAACTGGAATGACTTGTAATGGTTGTAAAACTAATGTAGAGTCTGCATTAACAAGTTTAAAAGAAGTTCAAAAAGTTTCAGCCAATTTAGCAAATAAAGAAGTTGAAATTGAAATGATTTCACATATATCACTTGAAAAACTACAAGACACCTTGATAAAAGCAGGGCTACATTATACAATAGAAATTCCTGGTAAAGAAAACATTCATAGTCTTAAAGAACATAAAAAAATAAAGGTAGAAGAAGGTAACGGAACTTTTTACTGTCCAATGCATTGTGAAGGTGAAAAAATATACAATCAACCTGGAAGCTGCCCTAAATGTGGAATGGATTTGGTAGAACAGCCTAAATTAATAGTAGATACAAAATATACTTGTCCAATGCATCCTGAGGTTGAAAAAGATGAACCAGGTTCTTGTCCTATATGTGGAATGGATTTAGTGCCAATGGAACCTGATGAAAGTGAAGAGTTAAAAACCTACAAAGCTTTAGTTAAAAAAATGAGGATTGCAGCAATTTTGGCAATTCCTGTTTTATTAATTTCAATGTTGGCACATCTCCCAGAAAACCCTTTATTAACAATTACATCACAATATAATTGGGATTGGGTTCAATTTGCCTTAACTATCCCTATTGTATTTTATACCTGTTGGGTATTTTTTGTAATATGTTGGAAATCCATAATTACTTGGAATTTAAATATGTTCACATTAGTTGGAGTTGGAACAGGTGCAGCATTTATTTTTAGTATTGTAGGACTCTTATTTCCTGATGTTTTTCCTTCAGAATTTAAAGGTGAATCTGGTGATGTAAGTTTATATTTTGAAGCCACATCTGTTATATTAGCTTTGGTTTTGTTAGGCCAACTTTTAGAAGCCAGAGCCCACAGTCAAACCAGTGGAGCAATTAAAGAATTATTAAAATTAGCACCATCTGAAGCAACCTTGGTAATTGATGGAGAAGATAAAGTTGTCTCTATACACAGCATTAAAGTTGGTAATTTATTAAGAGTAAAACCAGGTGAGAAAATTCCTGTTGATGGTATTATTGAAGAAGGAAATAGTAGTATTGACGAATCAATGATTACGGGTGAACCAATACCGGTAGATAAAAAAGAGAATGACAAAGTAAGTTCTGGAACCATTAATGGAACTAGATCTTTTATAATGAAAGCAGTTCGAGTTGGATCAGATACTTTATTATCTCAAATTATTCAAATGGTAAGTGATGCTAGTCGCTCCAGAGCTCCAATTCAAAAATTAGCAGATACAATTTCTAAATATTTCGTTCCAATTGTTGTGATGGTATCTGTTATTACTTTTATTATTTGGGCAAACTTTGGCCCAGACCCAGCTTTGGTTTATGCCTTTGTAAATGCTGTTGCAGTACTTATCATCGCCTGTCCTTGTGCCTTAGGTTTGGCAACACCTATGTCCGTAATGGTAGGTATAGGAAAAGGTGCTCAAAATGGTATTTTAATTAAAAATGCCGAAGCTTTGGAACATATGAATAAAGTAAATGTTTTAATAACGGATAAGACAGGAACAATAACAGAAGGAAAACCATCAGTAGAAAAAGTTTATGCTTCTGAAGGAGAATCTTCAGATTTACTAAAAAAAATAGCATCACTTAATCAATACAGTGAGCATCCTTTAGCACAAGCTATTGTGAATTATGCAAAAGAAAATAAATCTAAATTAAATAAGGTTAAAGATTTTGAAGCAGTTACTGGAAAAGGCGTAATTGGTACAGTTAACAAAGAAAAAATAGCTCTTGGTAACAAAGCACTAATGGTGCAAATAGGTGCAACTATTTCCAATGGTGTTGAAACTAAAATAATAACGGAACAAAAACTTGGTAAAACCGTCTCGTTTATAGCCGTAAATAAAAATGTTGAAGGATATGTAAGTATTTCAGATGCCATTAAAGAAACTAGTAAAGAAGCTATTAAATCTTTAATGGATAAGGGAGTTGAGGTTATAATGCTAACAGGCGATAATGAAAATACGGCAAAGGCTGTAGCTGACGAATTAAATCTAAGCAATTTTAAAGCAAGTTGTTTACCAGAAGATAAATTGGAATTTATTAAAAGTTTACAAGCACAGGGTAAAATTGTAGCTATGGCTGGAGACGGTATTAATGATGCACCGGCCTTAGCACAGTCAAATGTTGGGATTGCAATGGGAACAGGAACAGATGTTGCTATTGAAAGTTCTGAAATAACACTGGTGAAAGGAGATTTAAAGGGAATTGTTAAGGTTAAAAATCTTAGTATGGAAGTAATGAGAAATATCAAACAAAATTTATTCTTTTCATTCGCCTATAATGTCCTTGGAGTACCAATAGCTGCCGGACTTCTATTTCCTTTCTTTGGAATTTTGCTGTCTCCTATTATAGCAGCTTTAGCAATGAGTTTTAGCTCAGTATCAGTAATTGTGAATTCTTTGAGATTAAGAAAAATCGAATTATAAATAAATACATTAACAATAATTAATATCAAACAAAAATGAAGAACAAAATGAAGAACAAAATGAAGAACAAAATTTTAATTGCATTTCTAACAATAGGATTATTTGCAACTGCACCAATGCTAGCTCAAGAAAAAGTAAAAAGTAAAATAGAGCATCAAAAGACAGAAAAAGAAACTTATACCTGCCCAATGCATGCAGATGTAAAAAGTGATAACCCTGGTGAGTGTCCAAAATGTGGGATGGCTTTAAAAATAATGGATGCAAAAAAAGAATCAAAACAACATTCAAATAAACCAAAAAAAGGTTCCTGTTGTCCAAAGAAATAGGATGTAGAAAGTACTGAACCAAGAAGATTTCTGGGTACGCAGGGATTAAATTAAAAAATAAAATTAAACAAATCTAAATACAAATAAAATGAAAAAAGTAATTTTCGTAATAGCAATATTTGCTACAATTGGATTAACAAGTTGTAATGGTCAACAAAAAGAAAAAGCTACAAATTCAGCAGAAAAAACTGAGCAATTAGCAATTAACAACGTAACTTTTGGAGTGCGTGGTAATTGCGGAATGTGTAAAACCACTATTGAAAAAGCTGCTAGTAGTGTAGAAGGTGTTTCAAAAGCAAATTGGAACAAAGACCAAAAGAAAATAGACGTTTCTTTTGATGCTTCAAAAACAACTGAAATGGATATTCAAAAAGCAATTGCAGTTTCAGGATATGATACAGAAATGGCAAAAGGAAATGAAGAAGCTTACACTAATTTACATGGTTGTTGTAAATACGATCGTGAAATGGAAATGAATCAAAATATTGAAGAAAAAAAAGATGATCACAGTGGTCATAACCACAATTAATAATAAAATTTAAACAATATGAAATATTTTAATATTCTATTAGCATTTGCTATTACGTTAATACTTTTTTCTTGTGAAAAAAGTGATGATTTAGATCAAAATGATGTAAATGGCACATACTTAGGTACCATAACTTCCGATGTTTCTAACAAGTTAAGTAAAGCTGATGTTTCTACTCCTGCAACTGTTGTTGTAAGTACAATTGGCAATCAAATAGAAGTTCATTGTTTTAGTGATAATTTTGATACAACAATAATGTTTGACATTTACATGAATGGAGATGATATAAATGTATGTTTAATTGGTGACGATTTTGAAAACATGTACGGTCATATGCGCGGTCATGGAAATATGATGGATGGAACCATGCATAATAGTAGCACAGAATGGATGCAACATTTAAACAACGATCATCAAGATGGGGATGAGCATTTTGGTGGTTTTGATATGAAACATCACACTTTCAATTACGTTTTTAATATAAATGGACAAAATTATAATTTCCAAGGTATTAAACAGTAAAAATTTAATAGAATAATGGGATCTCAAAGTCTCAGCTTAATTAATGAAATAAAAAGAAGCCGTCTAAAAAGTAAATTTAGGCGGTTTTTTCATTTGAGAAATGTGAAAAATAAATTTATTAGTTTTTCAAATAACATCGCAAAAAAGTGTTGAGATATTTGGCGTTAATAAAAAAATTATAAAAAATATAGCCTAATAATCAATAGTGTTAAAGGGGACAATTTGGTTAATTTAGTTAAGTACCGAAGATAAAGTTCTAAATCCAAACTTTGGTTCTTCGATGCTAAGTTGTGCTTCTGTTAATTAAATATTTAAATAATTGGTACTTCGTACTTCCTATTCAAATAATTGCACCAGCTAAAACAGACAAAGCTGGAGCTGTTTATGCTTGTCCTATGAAATGTGAAGGAGATAAAACGTATGATAAAGAAGGATCTTGTCCAACTTGTAAAATGGATTTAAAACCCGGAAAGAATTAGACAACAATAGAGCTTAATAAAAAAATCAGGATAAATTCCTGATTTTTTTATCTTTTTAATATAGGTAAAAATTACAAATTAGCAACTAACCAATTTCCAACTTCACTAGTTTTATATGCTTTTTTATCACTTGATAAATCTTCTGTTACAATTCCTTCAGCCAATGATTTGTTCACTACATTTTTAATAGCTTCAGCTTCTTCTTTTAAACCAAAAGCATCTTCAAACATCATAGCTGCTGATAAAATTGTAGCTAATGGATTTGCAATATTTAAACCTGTTGCTTGTGGATATGAACCATGAATTGGTTCATACAATGAAGTTTTTTCACCAACAGAAGCGCTAGGCATTAATCCCATAGAGCCTGAAATTACTGAGGCTTCATCAGTTAAAATATCTCCAAATAAGTTTTCAGTAATTAATACATCGTAACTATTTGGCCATTGTACCAAACGCATAGCAACAGCATCAACAAATTCATAAGAAACAGTTACTTCCGGATAATCTTTTTCCATTGCTTGTACAGTTTCTCTCCATAAACGTGAAGTTTCTAATACATTTGCTTTATCAACACAACACATTTTTTTTGAACGTGTCATTGCTAATTCAAATCCTTTTTTAGCTAATCGCTGTACTTCAAATCTAGTGTAAACACAATTATCAAATGCAGTTTCTCCTCCGTCTCTTCTCCCTTTTTCTCCAAAGTAAATACCACCTGTTAATTCTCTTAAAAACACTAAATCTGTACCTTCAATACGTTCTCTTTTTAAAGGTGAATTATCAATTAAGGAAGGAAATGTAAAAGTTGGTCTAACATTTGCAAATAAGCCTAATTTTTTACGCATTTTTAATAAACCTTGCTCCGGACGTACTTTTGCTGAAGGATTATTATCATACTTTGGGTGTCCAATAGCACCAAACAAAACAGCATCGGCTTTTAAGCAAATTTCATGAGTTTCATCTGGATATGGTTCTCCACAAGCGTCAATTGCAGCAGCTCCTGTTAAGGCAGGCATCCAATTAATTTCATGATTAAATTTAGTTGCAACTGCATCACATACTTTTACAGCCTGATCTATAACTTCTGGACCTATTCCATCTCCAGCTAAAAGTGCTATATTCAATTTCATATTTTTATTTTTTATTTTATTTTTAAAATTTTAATAGATCCTAAAAGAAAGAAAATTATCATATTGAACCTGTCGAAATATTTAAATTCTAGAAATTTATACAACTTCGATAGGCTCAGTTTGACAAAATTAAATCAAATTTACAAACCCATTCAATTTCATTTATATATTCAACATTTTTTTAGTTGCTTTTATTGCAGATACAGTTTGATCTGAATCTAGCCCTCTTGTTACAAATTTATTGTCTTTTATTTTCCAAGTTATAATGGTTTCACACAAAGCATCTGAAGTACTTCCTGGTGGAATTCTAACAGCATAATCAACCAATTTTGGTAGAGCCATTTTTTTCCTTTTGTATAATTTCCCAAGCGCATTCATAAACGCATCAAATTGTCCATCGCCTTGCGCATGCTCTTCGTATAATTCTCCATCAATACGTACAGCTACAGTGGTTGATGGTTTTAATCCTTTTGAATGTGTTAACACATACGACTCAATAGTAATTTTTTCTTCATGTAAATTGCTATGCAATACATCAGAAATTATATATGGTAAATCTTCTTTTGTAACCAGTTCCTTCTTGTCGCCTAATTCTATAATGCGTTGTGTAACTTTCTTTAAATCTTCATTATTTAACTCTAAACCAAGCTCTTGTAAATTTTTTTCAATATTTGCTTTCCCTGAAGTTTTTCCCAAAGCGTATTGACGTTTTCTACCAAAACGTTTCGGCATTAAATCGTTGAAATATAGATTGTTTTTATTGTCGCCATCCGCATGAATACCAGCAGTTTGTGTAAATACATTTTCCCCTACAACTGGTTTGTTTACTGGAACTCCAAAACCAGAAAATGCTTCAATTAATTTACTCACTGAATACAATGCTGTTTCTTTGACGGAAGTTTGAACTTCATCTTTAAAAAAGTCATTTATAACAGCTACAACACTTGCCAAAGGAGCGTTTCCAGCCCGTTCACCCATTCCGTTCACTGTTAAATGCAATCCTTTTGCTCCAGCTTTTATTCCCTCCATCACATTTGCAACAGCTAAATCATAATCGTTATGTGCGTGAAAATCAAAATGTATATCAGGATATTTTATCGTTATTTTTGAAAAATATTCATAGGTTTCTGAAGGTGTTAAAATTCCTAAAGTATCTGGCAACAAAATTCTAGCTACGGGTTGTTTTGTTAAAAAATCTAAGTATTGAAATACATATTCTTCTGAATTTCGCATTCCATTACTCCAATCTTCTAAATATACATTTGTTGTTATACCTTCTTTTAGAGCAGATTCAATAGCTATTTTAATTTCAGAAAAATGCTGTTCAGGAGTTTTTTTAAGTTGATGTGTTAAGTGATTTAAAGAGCCTTTTGTTAATAAATTTTGAACAATTGCACCTGCTCTTTTCATCCAATCTATAGATTGCCCACCATCAACAAAAGTTAATATTTCTACTTTATCTAAATGACCGTGTTTACTTGCCCATTCTGTAATACCTTTTACGGCCTGAAACTCACCTTCTGATACTCTTGCAGATGCTACTTCAATTCTATCCACATGAAGTTCTTCAACTAAAAGCTTTGCTATTGTTAATTTTTCAGCTGCTGAAAAAGACACTCCTGATGTTTGTTCACCATCACGAAGTGTAGTGTCCATTATTTCAATTTTTCTTTTTTTCATGTTAACAATAAGATTTTTATCATTCCTACACAGGCAGGATTCTGTTTTAAAACTTTTTTTGAATTCCTGCTTTCCCTTAAATGACATTTAAAATTTTGTCATTTCGAGCGCATACAATTTGACAAATTACGTTAGTTTTAGTTCGTTTTATTAAAATGGTCTTTTTGAAGCAAAATCCTTAATTTCTTCTTTCATTTTAGTTAAATAGTCAATATCATCATAACCATTTAACATATTCTCTTTTTTGTAATCATTGATATCAAACGACTCTTTTTCATCACTCACTAATAAGGTGATAGTTTGATTTTGTAAATTTATTTCAAGTTCAGTAGTTGGATCAGCTTCAATTGCTTTGTAAATTTTTTCTAAAAACTCAGCACTAACCTGAACTGGTAAAACACCAATATTTAAACAATTTCCTCTGAAAATATCAGCAAAGAAACTAGAAACTACGCATCTAAATCCGTAATCATACACTGCCCATGCAGCATGTTCTCTTGAAGAACCTGAACCAAAATTTTTCCCTCCAACTAAAATTCCCCCTTTATAAATAGGGTTATTTAATACAAATTCTTCTTTTAATGTATTGTCTGGATTGTATCTCCAATCTCTAAAAAGATTATCGCCAAATCCTTTTCGCTCTGTTGCTTTTAAGAAACGTGCTGGTATTATTTGATCTGTATCCACATTTTCAATTGGTAATGGAACAGCGGTACTTTTTAATATTTCGAATTTATCGTAAGCCATATTATTAATTTTTAGTTATTGGTTTTAGATAATACCCTTCGACAAGCTCAGGGTGACAGATTTTTTACTCCTTCAACAAAAAACTTTTAATTATTAATTTTAAATTATAAAAGTGTTCTAGGATCAGTTACAACTCCCGTTACTGCTGTTGCAGCTGCAACTAATGGGCTTGCTAATAACGTTCTAGACCCAGGACCTTGTCTTCCTTCAAAATTTCTATTTGAAGTACTTACTGCTAATTTACCCGCAGGTACTTTATCGTCGTTCATTGCTAAACAAGCTGAGCATCCTGGTTCTCTTAATTCAAAACCAGCTTCAGTAAAAATAGCTAGCAAACCTTCCTCTTTAATTGCAGCTTCTACAACATGAGAACCCGGTACCAACCAAGCTGTAATGTTTGCGGCTTTTTTTCTTCCTTTTACAATAGATGCAAAAGCTCTAAAATCTTCAATTCTTCCGTTAGTACAACTTCCTAAAAACACATAATCAACAGGTTTTCCAATCATTGAATCACCTTCATTAAACCCCATATAATTCAACGATTTTTTATAGGTAGCAACACCACCATCAATCTCTTCTGCGTTTGGAATAGTTTTTGAAATACCTGTTCCCATTCCCGGATTTGTACCGTAAGTAATCATTGGTTCAATTTCACTAGAATTAAAAGATAATTCTTTATCAAAAACAGCATCTTCATCAGTACTTAACGTTTCCCAGTATTTCATTGCCGTATTCCAAGCATCACCTTTTGGTGTAAATAAACGACCTTTAATATAGTTGAAAGTTTTTTTATCTGGAGCAATAATACCTCCACGAGCTCCCATTTCTATACTTAAATTACAAACAGTCATACGCCCTTCCATAGTCATATTTCTAAAAACATCACCTGCGTATTCAACAAAATATCCTGTTGCACCTGAAGTTGTTAATTTTGAAATAATGAACAATGCAACATCTTTTGGTGTCACTCCTAATCCGAGTTCTCCATTAATGTTAATTCTCATTTTCTTTGGCTTCGGTTGCATAATACATTGAGAAGAAAGTACCATTTCTACTTCAGAAGTACCAATACCAAAGGCAATAGCACCAAAAGCTCCGTGTGTTGAAGTATGCGAATCTCCACAAACAATGGTTGCACCAGGCAACGTAATTCCATTTTCAGGACCAACAACATGTACAATACCATTTTTTGCATGCCCTAAACCCCAATGAGGTATTCCCCATTCTGCCGAATTCTCTTCTAAAGCTTTTAACTGATTTGCAGATAAAGGATCTTCAACTGGTAAATGTTGGTTTATAGTTGGCGTATTATGATCTGCTGTAGCAAAAGTTCGCTCTGGATATATTACAGTATTATTTCTACTTTTTAAACCCAAAAATGCTACTGGACTTGTAACTTCATGAATTAAATGTCTGTCAATAAAAAACACGTCTGGCCCGTCTTTAATTTTACGAATCACATGTGAATCCCAAACTTTATCAAATAATGTTGTACTCATTTATTATACTATTTTTAAATATATTTCATTTTTATCAGACTAAAGAAGGTCTTTACCCAAATTAAACGTTGCAAAATTAAAAAAAGTAGAAAAAATGTCTATTTCATAATTCAGTTTATACGATACCCAAATAACTTTTTCAATACTCTTCTTGTTAGACCTAGCTTATCGCTAGGCTACTAAACAGCTGTCTCTTATACACATCTCCGAGCCCACGAG
>SDWL01000051.1 GCA_004195315.1 Lutibacter sp. | reverse complement strand
TAAGTTATTGTTTATTAATAATATTCCCAATAACAGTCATCATACAAATAATAACCCCATGAATCATAAACCTCATAACAGTTATAATACCAATCAGGGACATAAAGTGTTGGTGTTATAGAATTAGAAACTGAACTTGCTGTACTAGTGCCAATAGCATTTGTTGCTGTTACTGTGAAAGTATATGCTGTATCATTGGTAAGACCAGTTACGGTAATTGTTCCGCTTCCTGCCTGTACCAAAGTACCCGAAATATTACCTGGTGATGAAGTAGTTGTATATTCGGTTATTGTTGAACCACCATCATTTGACGGAGCTGTATATGTTATTGTTGCCATTTCATTTCCTGCTGAAGCTATTCCTATTGTTGGTGCATCTGGGACGTAAGTTAACTGTGTACCTGAACAACCATTTACATCTATGGTTTCTCCGTTCGGGGTATATGGACATTGGTCTTTATCATCCATTACACCATCAGAATCAGAATCTATTTGTGAAGTAGAACAACCACCTCCATCAACAGCTTCTCCATTAGGAGTATCAGGACATTCATCCTCATTATTCATATAACCATCACCATCTGAATCTGTTTGTGAAGTAGAACAACCACCTCCATCAACAGCTTCTCCATTTGGAGTATCAGGACATTCATCCTCATTATTCATATAACCATCACCATCATCATCTTTTTGGCTATCCGAACATCCATTAGAATCAACCGCTTCTCCATTAGGTGTATCAGGGCAAGTATCTGCCTTATCCGTCACGCCATCACCGTCAGCATCTACTTGTGAAGCTGAACAACCGCTTGTATCCACTGTCTCTCCATCTGGTGTATTTGGGCAGGTGTCAACATCGTTTGTAACGCCATCATTATCTTCATCTTTTTTCTCAAAAACAGCTGTTACAGATATATTAGCGTCCATTGTTACTGTAACTGAATTATCTGTTCCAGTAACTCCGCCTGTCCAGTTTTTAAATTCAAAATTTGTAGCAGGAATTGCTGTTAAAGTCACTTTTTCCCCACTATCATAGCCTTCTGATGCAGGGGAAATTGTACCGCCATTTGATGGACTAGCTGTAATTGATAATGTAAAAACTGAAATTGGATCATCCTTTGAACAGGTTATAAAAATAAACAATACCATAATAAATGCAAAAAAGGCTTTTTTATTTTTCATGACAGATAATTTTAGTTAGTAGCTATATCTATCTTTTTGAATGTAATAAAATTCAAAAAGTTTTATTTCAATACTGTTGATGGAGTAATTATTTTAATTTCAACACAAGAGGTGTACTTATTAAAACAGGATTACATAATCCTCTTACCAAATATAAAACCTATTTATAACTTGTGAAATACCTAATATTAGGTATATTTTACTATATTTCAGTCTAATAGCTACTAACCAACCAGATGAAAGAAGAAAATATTGCCAAAATTATGAATGTTTGGGAATCTGAAAACAAGATTCTTAAGCCTGTAAAGCAAGAACTTTATTTAGACATTATTGATCAAGTTGCATCACTTTTTTCTATAGGATCTTATTACTATTATATTTTGAATTTTGAAAACTTAGAAATGGAGTTTGTTCATGATGGTGTTCAAGATATTTTAGGAATAAAACCTAAGGAGTTTTCAATAAATAAATTGTTTGAAATTATGCATCCTGATGATTTGACTAAAATGCATGAAAAAGAATCTATAGCTTGTAATTTCCTATTTAATTCCATTCCTAAAGAAGATATTCCTTTATATAAGGTAGTTTACTTATTGCGTTTACGTAACTCAAGCGGAAGTTATAGAACTATTTTACATCAAGCTAAGGCCTTAACAATTTCAGAAGCTGGTAAAATTCAACAAGTAATTGGTATTCATACAGATGTTACTTATTTTAATATCCCATTTGATCATAAAATTTCTTTTGTAAGTCAAAACAGACCCTCTTATTATTCTATTGAAACGGATACAACTTTTAATTTAGTTGAAAACAGCATTAAAAACATATTTACAAAACGAGAAAAGGAAATCATTCAAAAAATATCTGAAGGCAAAGATTTTAAGCAATTAGCAGCTTATTTTTATGTGTCCCCACATACCATTAACACCCATAAAAAAAATATTTTAAAAAAATCACATTGTAAAAATACCGCTGAATTAATTACTAAATGCATTCGTGAAGGAATTATTTAAATTTAAAAAATATTGGAAGCAATATTCTTAATAGTATCTATAAATTCTTCTGGCTTTTCAAGACTTGGATAGTGCCAACATTCTTCGAAAATAAGTAGCCCGCAAGTTCCATTGCATTTATTATTAATGTTTTTTAAATTTTGAAGATTTACGCTAGAATCCTGTTTTCCGTCAATTATATATTTTGGAATTTCAAGGTCAGTGAATATTCTAAATTGGTCTGAAAATCTATTTTCGGCTACATCTAAAGCTACTGCCTTTCTTACTTTAGAATTTTATTTTTAAAAATATTCTATTATTTTGAATGCATGTTCTTTTCTAAACACAGCAACATTAGCTGCATCATTAATTTCAAATTCTGTTGGGTTTTCTGTGAAAAAAGCACAATGAATTACTATCATCGTGGAATACTAACACAACAAGAAATTAATAAGTTTTTAGCTGTTGATTATAATCCTTCTCACATACTTGGAATTATTACAGGTGTAGCGGTTAAAACGCATAGCAATTACTCAAAATCATGTAACACATTTTAAAGTAGATGCTGCTTTTAAATTAGAATCCAAAATGAAATGAGATATTATAATAGTTTAACGAAATTTAGGCTTTAATTTTAAAAAACAAACGCTATCTGAATAGGAAATAAATTAATTTTACCCAATCCAGACAGCGTTTATTTTTTTAATAGCTTTTTAAAAGCTTAATTCTTAACTTTCTTTTTACTAAAGTCGGTTTTAATAAATGCACCTACCACGAAACGATTATAAGCTTTTGTTTCATAGCTTTGTTTTACGTAACCTGCTTGGATATTGAATTTTTTACTGAATTTATAACCAATGGAGGCATGCATTCTGTTTTCGGCAAAGGCATTTTTTTGTAGGTTTAAAAGTATTTCTTCCCAAACATTCAAGAATAGAGTTTTTGATAAAGGTATAATTGCTTGAAGGCGGTAACGCATTCTTTGTTGAAAAACATTTTTAGTTGGTAATTCTAAGAATCTATGCTCCAACATGTAACGGTGCGTAAGTTTTACTTTTCCCAAGCTGTTTTTTAGTACAATTTGCTCATAAAGACGATTTTCATTGATGTATTCTTCATTAAGAAGATCGTCAAATGTTTTGTCAATCTTTAATCGCATATACCCTATAGTTCCTACAAACTTAGGACTAAAAACGTAATTTGCAGCAATTAAACCTATTCCAACATGTAAATTATTTGTTGGTTCATACATTCTAAATTGTGCCATAGTAGTAAGGCTTACTTTTTTCGAAATTTTATTTTGAGCACGTAAAATATACCAAGCTCCTACTTCCTGTTCTCCTGTTTGTTGTGCAAAGCTGTTGTAGCTTAAAAGCATTATTGCTATTAATAGTATGTAATTTTTCATTTTTATTATATTCTTTAGTTATATTATTTTTTTATGATGACCTAAAGGTGATATTGGTCAATAAGAGCATCTCATTATATGATTTAGGAAGATGCTCTATTGGTAATTTCTTAAAGTTTAGATCGTATTTTATTTGTCGATTTATTTCTTATTTTACAACTGCTACCGACCAGTTTTTACCACTAACATCAGTTAATTTTAAGGTATACTCACCTTTTGGCATCGTAGCTAAAATATCATCGATTACTGTTACGGTTCCTTTAGCTCCTAACGGAAGAATCATACTGTGTTTTCCAGGTTTAATTTTGGAAATATACACGTTGCTAATTTGCTTTTTAGGAAATTTAGACAAAGCCTTAGCGTCTAATTGTACAATTTTTTCTCCTGCTTTATTTGTTAGGGTAACATCAATTAAGAATGAACCATAAACGTCTACACCTTCAACTCTATATAATTGAAATGAAAGTGAGTTATCTACAAGTTTTGTATTGCTAATTTCAACTTTTGGCTTTATAGACATATTGTGTAATGGTCCCCAAAGTCCACCATGAAAATGTTGGTTTGTGAATAGGGTAATAAACAAAATTAGCATTGAACCTGTAATTACTAGCTTATTAAGGCTTTTCGTTTTCATTGGAAGAACACCAGATCCTAACCAACCAAACCATTTTGATTCGGTAAAGCTTTTATTCTTTTTCATTAACCAGTAATCAACCGAAAATTTACCACTACCAGAAAGGAAAATTGTAAATCCGGCTGCGATCCCAAGGATTCCTATTTGCCATTCATCTAAACAAGTAGTACCTAACGAACCTGCCGCTAGTAATATACCTAAAGCTAATCCAGTAATCCATATACTCATAGCTCTAGTAAATAGACCAAGCATAAAGAATAAACCAACAACTCCTTCAATAATAGTGAATATTACCATAGCCACCCAAAGGGAGTCAGGGTTTAATAAAAGATATTCTATAATTGGTTTTATTCCTAATGAATTAGGTAAGAAATGGTTGAATTTGTGACCGATATATCCGGCGAATTCTGGATCTAATTTAGGCTTTAGAAAAATTCTTCTCCAAAAAGCTGAGAAATAGGTCCATCCAACAACTAGTCTTAATGATAGCGTAATTAGTCCAGCCAAATAATATGACTGTTTATTATATGTAGTATTCATTGTTATTTATTTTATATTAAAAAATTATATGTATTTAGTATTGAAAATAATTCAACATTAACACATGTATTTTAATCTTTTATATAAAATATAGAGGGGAATACCATCATCTGTTTTCTTCTTTTTAAGAATATAAGATAAATGGATGTTTTGTTTAGTGCAAAAAAATTGAGGGCACTCGTTTTGAATTCCTACAGGACCATCTATTTTTTCAACATCTGTGAAGCTTTGGTGTAATTCAGTCTTAACTAATTCTAAAAGACATTCGTGTTTTTCTGAAATCGAACTCTTACTTCTGTTAAGTGTTTTGGTGGTTTCTACACCTGCAAGTCGTTGAATGGAGTTTCTTACAGGACATGGAGAAATAACCAATAACACTAGCATTAGGAATCCTAAGTAGCTTAGTATTTTAATTCGTTTATTTAACACCTGTATTTTCACCTCTGAAATTTATTTTATTTAGTGAATTAGTCAAGTTGAATTTTTAAAAACAACTTGGCAATCAATCGTTCTAAATCTTTGACAAAAGTAGAATTGAATAATTCTCTTTTATATGATATTTATCATCCGGCAAGTTATTTTTTATTTTTAGCGAGAAATATTGTTCTTTTTATAATTCTCTTTCTGAATAGATAAATTTAAAAAGGAATTGAATTCTTCAGGTTATATTTATTAAAAAAATATAACTCTATCACACCTTAATAAAATAAAGTCAATTAGTTAAAAACTCCTATCAACTCTCCTCTACAGGTACAATAAAAATTTCAGCATTAAACTTAATAAAAGAAGTTAATGTCTATTTTTGACTCTAATAAAATAAGAATTTGTATTTGATAATTTTAGGCCATGTGCTATTAGAATTATGAAAGAATAACCTAAAAAAAATATAATAAAAAAACTAGAACTAAAAAAAATAAAACTACGATTAACAAAGAAACGATTCAACGAATTAAAAAAGACAATAAGAACTGCTAAGTTAATTGGATGGATATGTCAATAGAATTAATGTATTCTATCAAGACTAAAGGAAATCTGATAGATATAAAAATATAGAGAAAATAGGTTAGCAAAAATTGTGAGTTATGAAAGCAAAACATATACTTAAAACCAATTAATATTATAGCAACAGACTTACGGTGAATTGAAAACAAGATTAAAGCTAGGAAACCAAAAAATGGAATAGTTTTTCCTGAGAATTAAAAAATAGTTATAAAAACTATGAGGAGGCAGAAAGAGATACTGATTTTGAAAAACATCTACATTAAGAAACTTGGACCGAATCCGATTACGAGACTCCTATTTAATCTTTCGAATAGTAATTGAACAATTGTACTAAAAAAATTACACCATTACCAAGTGCAGAACTTCAAATTAGAATAATAGCTTTATTTTTATTTTCGGGTAAGCAAATTAAATGTTCTCCAAATAAACAATTGTAATACCCATCTTAGTTTTTATAGGGTACTTTTAAATAGTCTGTTCTTTTTCCATCCTTTTTGTAGTTTGAAACTTTTGCCTTTTGAACCAGCCCATTTTTGTTAATACCCTAAAAAATAGTCCCGTCATCCTCAATTGTGCCTACGTAATACATCTTTTTAAAACATGTACTTTTTCGTTGCAATATGGATTCCGTAGATATTGCAACAAGTTATTTTCTGGTTTACGCTAATAAAACCTCAAAACAAGTCCTTTTTGTACGTATTTTATGCTTTTATTCCAATCAGGAACACCTATATCACGTTGTATCACAATTGCTTCAAAGCAATTATTTACATTATTCTATATATATTCTACCCTTTTTCATCTTTATAAAAACTTGGTAGGAAGTTAGTTATACCACAAGAATAAAAATAACCATATGGATTCAATTAATAAATTCAAACAATATTTGAAGCATATTCACACCAAAAAAGCATGACACAATTGGAGCTTTCCTTGAAAGTTTTCAACAAGCCTAATCAGGAATATATAGGCAAATTGGAACGTGGCATAGCAGCAGGAATTACATTAGCTACTGCTGATAAAATTATGTTTCTGAATTGGAGTTTAGGAGATATAAAAACATTAAAAATTATTGAAATAGATTTCTCAACCTACTCCGTACCCGATTTGAAGCAGGTTTTTTTTGGATGTTTGGGGTGAGTTAACAACTTCTCTAATATGTAGAACCTTCTTTAGAAATAAAAAACCCACCTTTTTTTAGGTGGTGAAAATTAATAAGAGTGGGCGATTTTAGAACACAAGGTTCTAATAATAAAGCTTAAATACACTTTCTCTCTTTTAAAGAGTAGCAACTTTGTTCACACGCAATTTTGTCCAGTTTATTTTATTCTGGTTTGTTTTCAATTCCAGATCGCTTTTCTTAATTATGTTTCAAAAATTTAGTTTTAAAATGAGAGGTCTAAATTTAATAAAAAAGACCTCTCATTATTTGAAATAAAAATCATAAATCAGCAATAATTGTATTCACCTCATTTGTAAATGCTATAACTTTTGATTTTTCAAGAATAGAAATCTTGTTACTCGTACTTATTCCAGCATTATTAGTTATTACAAATGTAGCGGTAAAACAATTAAGAATATTAATAACCCCTATTATCAACAGTATTATCCCTCCAAAAATTGAAGACCCAACAGTAGTTAATCCTAATATAAAAAAAACAACTCCAATGATAAATCTCAAAAACGAAAAATTTGTTGAAGTTATCACCGAAGCAATAGTTTTTAATGGTTGTGCAATTTGAACTTTACCTAATGGAATTAATCCAAGAAGAGTATTTGGAGTATGACCAGTTACTCTTTTGTTGGTTAAAACATAATTTGCTTTGAACCAAAATAAAATTAAGTCAGTTGTAAATGTAGCTTCTTTAATTTTTTGTTCATCTTTTCCTAAAATTGTACTCATAATATGTCCTTTTAAATTAAACTTCTTACTCGTGAGGTTTTTCGGTTTTACCCCATTTATTTTTGTGGGTTCTTATCTTCACTTTTTTATTTTTTAGTCAAAATCGTTTTTCAAGTTCTCTTTTTTGAGTTCATTGTGTCGTTTCTTTAACTTGCCCATAATTTGTTATATAATTACTAAACACACTGTTTATCACATTTAATTTCCTGATAAATGTAATTTTAGTATTTTTTTATCAGCTTTAATTATTCCTATTTCAGCCTCAATATAGCGACATAAACTATTTTCGATATAAATTAATAATAATGAGAATCGTTGCGATTTTTTTTACAATTTTCCATAACATCTTCTAAGTTAGTGAATTAACAAATACAATATTCAAGAGCAATGTAATTTAGAATGATTCTTAACAAATAACAGAGTACTGTTAACTGATAATTTCTTCTTTTGTAAATTCACAATTTCATTCAGTAATACCTCTTATAATCACACCGCTTTTTTACCTTAAAGTTGTAAATCGGCTTCAAAATAGAACAAAACACTATGGTGTCAATTATTAAATTCAGGCAGTATGTAAAGCATATTCACACTAAAAAGCTTTAGCTCAGATGAAGATATCCTCAAAGATTTTCAACAAGCCTAATCAGGAATATATAGACAAACTGGAACGTGGCATAGCAGTAGGAATTACATTTGCTACATTTTAGGCTAGGAAAAGTAGCGATTTTGAAATCGTATTTTTCCGATGTTTAAAATTAGTGTTTTTAAGTTTTAGAACCATTCTATTTTACTGAACTAAGCAATTTTTTTTAGCCATTGTTGCAATTTAGCAGCTTTTCATTCTTGTGCTAAAAATCTACTCGTTTCAACTTTCAAATCCGTTATGATTGGAAAAGTCAAGAATGTATTCGGTTTAGTTATAATTTGTAATTTTTAGATTTTATTCTGTTGAGTTTTCCGTTTTCGATAATTTTTCATGTATTAATTTATTTGATTTAGTTTCCGCTAAATGGTGACCCAAAAATTCCTACTGCAAGTTCTGCCCAAATAAGTAAAAGGACTACAAGAATTGCAAGAAGAATTGCAATTCGATACTTTGTTTTCTTTATTTTTCTCAAAGTAATCTCACAAATTAAACCAGTTCCAATCAGTAGAATTCCAGCTATTACAAAATCGAAAAGAGTCCAATTTACTTCATCTGTGAACTGCATCGCGATTAATGGTATAAACAATATAATTAATGAAGTGATTAGGATAATGATAAGTCTTTTGTTCTGCATAATCATAACTGTTTTAATTTTACTACACAAATCTAATAATTTTATTACACTTTAAAACTCGATTGTGATTTCAGACCTGAAATCCGCTGTTAATTACAACTACTGATAAAATTATGTTGGCTTTGGACTCGGAATTGAAGTTTAAGAAGTATAAAAGTTTTCAAACCAATATCTATAACTAACCTTTTATTTAGTCTTACCATAAATTACAACTAATTGTTATTCACATTGTTAAAATATGTAACTTAGTCATATACTTATATTTGCCTTGCTTCAACTCCATTTGATTTTGTTTTTACAAAAACATATTGGAATGAAAAATATTTATTTATTACTTACCGTACTTTTTTTATCATTTTCTTGTGCAAAAGACACTGATGAGCCTGAATCCTTCTTTTCTCCACCTGCTTTGATTCAAGGTGAATGGATTATAACCTCTGAAAAACATTTTCCAAACCCTAATATAAATGGGCTTAAATTTACCCATAATGATTTTATATTGGTCTATGACGGGAGCTATGAGAGTCAAAATTCATTTATAAAAAAGGTTAATAGTTCAGAAGTTTACGCAACCGAACAAATTTCTAGCACCAACTTTATTATATCTATACATTACATATTATCCACAGAGGTGTATAATTTTACTCAAAAGTCTAATTCTGAGACTGTCTCTTATACACATCT
>SDWL01000050.1 GCA_004195315.1 Lutibacter sp. | reverse complement strand
AGATGTGTATAAGAGACAGGTATCGGCTAAATAAACAGCAAAACTTTCTGTAGAACGTCCACAACGTAAGATTAAATCACCGTTTTGGAGGTTCTCAAAATCAATAGATAAACTTGTTTCTTTTTTTAAACTAAATATAAAATAGCCCAGAACTATTAAAGAAACAATCGTTAAAGAAACGATAAATAAATTAATGAAATATTTTTTTGAAACCCACATTGTATAAAAATTAGTTGTTTATTCAATACTATTAGATTTGTATATTCTAATCAGAGAAAATCAACTAAAAACAATTGGAATGATTATTCCTAATAAGTTAAAAGTAGGACTCTTAGTTTTAGCAATAAGTTTATTTAAAAATAAGGTAAGTTCAGCCAATATAATTACATTCTTAATCATAACACAGAGTTTTAATCTGGGGCTAGTTTCTTCTTATGATTAAATTAGAAAGTAGTAGAGATAAATTTAATAAAAAATGTTGTTATTGGCAAGTTTATAATGTGAAAAACATTTAAAATCGTATAAATTAAATAAATACAGTTATTTTAAAGTGTTAATTATCACTATTCTAAGTGTGTGTAATTTAAAATTAACCAGAATTTATATTCATATTTTGGTTTTTGAAAGTGGTTATCAAATGTATTTAGTGGAAGGCTCTATCTCAAATAATGAAGAGAATATAAACGTAAGTTATGGTGCTGATTTACGGCGCAAAAGTATTAAGTATAAAAATTGATTAAATTATTTAGAAAATCAAAGAAGAAATTTTAGTTTTTTGTTTTACTTAATCCAAAAACAATCTAAAAAATCTGTTAGCATATGAAAAAGCAAACCAATAGCAATTATTTTTGTTTTAGGGATGAAAAGAAATAGAACATATAAAGAAATTGCATAATAGGAGTGAAGTGGATGAAAATTTATACTACATCTAGTAGCGTCAAATAGAGGAGTAGCAATTAAGTGATCTAAATCTACTAACATTGTTAAGATAAATAGAAACCATACTTTTTTCCAATCATTCTTAAAAAATAAATAGGCAATAAGACCAGGAACTAAAAAGTGCATCCCATAGTGTGTTATAAATCTAATTATATCCACAATTAAAAATTTGTTTTTTGATTTTCTAAATAATTTAATGAATTTGAACCTTCCATAAATAGTAAATCCAAGATACTTAAATTAGAAATAAAATCATGATTAGCGTTAAATACCTGAAAGTAATTTTCTAAATTAAATATTTTTTCAGGTTTTGCAATTGCCAAATTTCTGGCATCTAAATAATTTGGCTTTTTAGTAAACTCTAATGTTTTAGAAGTTGGAATTTCTAATTGTAAGGCATCCATCACAAATTCATGGCACTTCAAATTTAAATCTAATAAATAATTATACCTTTTCTCAAAGACAGGTTTTAAGTCATCAATGTAAAATTCGAAAAAAGGTGATGAACTGTAGGCTGTTTCTAATGTTTTTAATTGAATTTTATGCCAATCATCCTTATAGTCAATTTTTATATCTTTTGTTTTTTGTTTGATACCCTTGTTATGTTGAATTGGAACATTTAACGAATGCTTACCATTAGCTGTGTAAATATAACAGCGATTTCTATAAGTTTGTTTTTGAAAATTATCTTCTACTTCAAATATAATTTCTTTTGAATTTGCAATAGCAACATATTGAATAATAGGAGAGAAATATGTTGGTTGAAGTAAAACCATAGTTAGAAATGAGTGATTTTATAAATTCGTCACCCTGAACTTGATTGAAAATCTAATAAATAATTTGGTTTAAATAGACAGTATTCTCAATCAAGTTTAAAAGACGATAAGATTAATGTTATTCCTCGTTTTTACGATTTCTATAAGTGCTATAACCAAACCAAAGTACAAGTGCTCCTAAAAAATAGTACAAGTATGAAACGGGTTTCCCACTTCCATGAACCGTAGTAAAAACACGTTCCCATCTAATTTTTTCCCTTAAACCTTGCCCATTACTATTCCAGCTAAACCAAACAAAAACAGGCTTTCCTACTACATGGTCAAATGGTACATATCCCCAAAATCGAGCATCTTCAGAATTATGTCTGTTATCACCCATCATCCAATAATAATTTTGTTTGAAGGTGTAAGTAGTTGCTAATTTTCCGTTAATAAAAATCTCATCACCATTAATGGTTAAGTCATTATTTTCATAAACTTCAATAATCCTTTTATAAAATGGTATAGATTTAGCATTTAATTCAACAGTTTTTCCTTCTTCAGGAATATAAATTGGACCAAAATTATCTACAGACCATGGATATTGTTCATTATGGGGAAATACAGATTTACTGTAATTTCCTTTAGGAGTAATATCTTTAACTATACTTTTAGCTAATGGATTATTTTTTAATTTTTGTGCATTTTCATCAGTTAAGTTTACGTAATATTCACGGCTATTTATTCCTTGGCGTAATTCAGTTGAACCATATCGATTTATTAAACTATTAGGATTGAATCCTTCAGTGACACTCACAGTATTAAAATACTGTATCTTCGCTCTATCTGGCAGAACAGTTTGTTTACTATTAATAAAAATATAACCATCTTTAATTTCTAATGAATCACCTGGAATACCTACACAACGTTTTACGTAGTTTGATTTTTTATCAATAGGTTTATCTATATGAATATTTGAGTTATCTCTAAAAAAGCGAACAGTATCAACTGGCCAGTTGAAAACAACAATTTCATTTCTTTTAATATCTTGAAAACCTGGAATTCTAAAATATGGAAGTTGAGGAGTTTTTAAATAAGATTTAGACTTTACTAAAGGCAAAGAATCATGAACCATTGGCGCTGCAATTGTTGTCATAGGAGTTCTGGCACCATAATGAAATTTACTAACAAACAAAAAATCACCTACTAATAAAGATTTTTCAAGAGATGAGGTTGGTATTGTATATGGTTGCATAAAATAAGTATGTACTAAAGTTGCTGCAACAATTGCAAACACAATAGAACTTACCCATTCACCTAATTCTGTTCTAGATTTTAAACTTCTATCTTCAACATAACTTACATTAGATAAATAATTTATATAGTATGTGTATAAACCTAAAGTTAAAACTGCTAAAAATGAATCAATTGTTGAATTTTTCCCAAAACTTCTAATAGTTTCAATCCAAATTACAGGAAACATTAATAAATTTATAATAGGTATAAACAATAAAATCACCCACCAAGTAGGTCTGTTTATTATTTTCATTAAAATAATTGCATTGTAAACAGGAATTATTGCTTCCCAAGATTTTCTACCAGCTTTTACATATAATTTCCAAGTTCCAATAAAATGAATTACTTGAATTATTAAGAAAAATATAAACCATTGAGCCATTGTCATAATTACTAATTTTTAATATTATTTTAAACCTAAAACATCTTTCATTGTAAAAACACCTGTCTTTCCAACTAGCCACTCTGCAGCAATTACAGCACCTAAAGCAAAGCCATCTCTGTTATGTGCAGTATGTTTAATGTCAATTGTATCCACATTTGATTTGTATTTAATTGAATGAGTTCCAGAAACATCAACGATTCGTTTTGCTACTATAGGTAATTCGTTTTCAATATTTGTTACATTTAATGCCCAATTATTTTTGTTGGTGTGCTTTATAATTCCTTCAGCCAACGTAATTGCTGTACCACTTGGTTCGTCCAATTTTTGAGTATGATGAATTTCTTCCATTGAAATTTGATACTGACTTAAGTTGCTCATCATTTTTGCTAAATATTCGTTTAATTCAAAAAAGATGTTTACACCTAAACTAAAATTTGAAGCATAAATAAAACCTCCATTTTTCTCATTGCAAAGTTGTTTAGCATCTTCAAATTTTTCTAGCCAACCAGTTGTTCCACTTACTACAGGTACATTATTATTTAAACAGTTTGAAATATTAGTAAAAGCTACAGCCGGTATGCTAAAATCAATTGCTACATCAGCTAAAGTAATATCGTAAATTTTTAAATTTTCATCAACTTTAAGAACAATTTCGTGACCTTTCTGTAAAGCAATTTGTTCAATTGTTTTACCCATTTTTCCATAACCTAAAAGTGCTATTTTCATTTTAAAATTTGAAATTAATTTGAGCCCCAACTATGGTTCTGTTATTGGTTGTGTTTTTAATTAATTTAGGATTAATTGTTAAACTATTGCCTACATTATGTTGTAAAAGATGTGCATTGGTACTTGCTTCTATTATTTGTAAAATATATAAGCCAGCAGTTACTAATAGTGATAAATCTTTATCTTTTTTATAGCCTTTTTGTGCTGAAATTAAGGCGTCTTCAGATAAAAATGGTTTTCCATCTAAACCATCAAATTCATCTGGCTTACCATTTGTTCTCAATTTAAAAGCAGTTCGAACTCTATTATAGTTATTATTATTAAGTGTATAAAAATAAACACCTGAACCAAGAGCTCCATAAACAAATGGAATTTTCCAATATTTTTTATTATACGCTTGCCCTAAACCCGGTAATATTGCAGAGTAGAATGCAGCTTTTGATGGCGAAAGTGGATTGTATTCTGTTGAATTTCCAAATACAGTATCTTTAATTTTTAAAACACTCTCTTGAGAAAAACCTTGATAAATTGTTAAACTAATAATTAGAAAAAATATGTATAACTGTCTGTTTAACACTATTCTAGTAGTTTTTTTAATCTGTTAAAATCTTCTTCTGAATGAAAGGGTATTATAATTTTACCTTTATCTTTTCCAGCTAATTTTATGTCAATTTTATGTCCAAAATATTCACCGAAAATTTTCATACCGTTTGATACAAATATAGGAGTTTCAATGGGTTCAGAAGTTTTTTTAGTTACAACTGAAGGTCCTTCTTTCAAATTTTTAACCAATAATTCAGTTTCACGAACTGATAATTTTTGTTGAATAATCTTCTCGTAAATACCTAATTGTTCTTCAATATTTTCAATGTTTATTAATGCTCTACCGTGACCCATTGATAAAAAACCATCACGCATACCTGTTTGAATAATTGGGTCTAGTTTTAATAAGCGTAAATAATTGCTAATTGTAGAGCGTTTTTTCCCTACACGTTTACTCATTTCTTCTTGAGTTAAATCAATTTCATCAATTAATCGTTGGTATGAAAGTGCAACCTCAATTGGATCTAAATCTTTACGCTGTATATTTTCAACCAATGCCATTTCAAGCATTTCTTGGTCATTAGCAATTCTTATATAAGCAGGAATTGTAGTATTTCCAATTAATTTGGATGCTCTAAATCTTCTTTCACCAGAAACTAATTGGAATTTATTTCCTTCTAATTTACGAATAGTAATAGGTTGAATTACTCCTAATTCTCTAATAGAACTAGCTAATTCTTGTAAAGCTTCTTCATTAAAGTAGGTTCTTGGTTGAAATGGGTTTACATCAATTAAATCCATTTCTATTTCAATAATTGAACCTACAATTTTTTCTGCATTTTTATCGTTTGCAGATGAAATATCTGAACTGGAATCATTTAATAAGGCAGATAATCCTCTTCCTAATGCTTGTTTTTTAAATGCTTTAGCCATCCTTATTGTTTATTTTTAAAATTTCATTAGCTAAGTTAATATAATTAACAGCACCTTTACTTGTAGCATCATACGCAATAATACTTTCACCAAAACTTGGAGCTTCACTTAGTTTAACATTTCGTTGAATAATTGTTTTAAAAACCATATTTTGAAAATGCTTTTTTACTTCTTCTACTACTTGGTTTGAAAGACGTAAACGAGAGTCGTACATAGTAAGTAATAAACCTTCAATATCTAAATTAGTATTGTGTAGTTTCTGAACACTTTTAATGGTATTTAATAACTTTCCTAATCCTTCTAATGCAAAATATTCACACTGGATAGGGATTATAACTGAATCAGCAGCAACAAGTGCATTTAAGGTTATTAAACCTAGTGAAGGAGCGCAGTCAATTAAAATATAATCATATTCATCTTTAATTTCTTCAAGTGCTTCCTTTAATTTATATTCTCGTTTATCTTTATCAACCAGTTCAATTTCAATGGCAACTAAATCAATGTGTGCGGGAATAATATCCACATTTGGAGAATTTGTAGGTACAATTGCTTCTTTAGCAGTAATGGTATGTTCTAATAATTGATAACTTCCTATTTCTACTTCTTCAACAATAATTCCAAGTCCTGAGGAAGCATTAGCCTGTGGGTCTGCATCAATTAATAAAACTTTTTTTTCTAATACACCTAAAGCGGCTGCCAGGTTAATAGTAGTTGTAGTTTTACCTACACCACCTTTTTGATTTGCAATTGCAATAATTTTACCCATAAAAAATATATAGTGTTAAAATAAGTTGTAAAAATACAATTATTTATGGTTTTTAAAAGGGAATTATGTTAACAAAGAGATAAAAAATAAAAGAGGCTAACCTTGGCTTGTCACAATGAGCGCAATCGAAATACTTAATAAATAAGCAGTGGGAATTTTTCGACTCCGCTCTAAATGACAAATTGAAGCACTTTTTTATAGTGCTTTTTATTTTGTTAATTTTTAGAAGGAATATTTTCTAAAATTGCTAGTAAATATTTCCAGAATTTTTGGGCAGATTTAATATTAGCTCTTTCGTCAGGTGAATGTGCTCCATGTATAGTTGGTCCAAATGAAATCATATCCATGTCTGGGTAATTTGTTCCTAATATACCGCATTCTAAACCAGCGTGACAAGCAACAACAGCTGCTTTATTTCCAAATAAATTTTCATATGTTTCAGATAAAACATTTAGTATAGGAGATTCTACATTAGGTTTCCAACCTGGATATGAACCTGAAAGTGTTACTTGATAACCTGCTAATTCAAAAGCAGCTTTTAATGTGTTTGCTAAATCTGATTTTGAAGTTTCTACAGATGATCTTGTTAAACATAAAACTGTAATCACTTCATTCTTAACAATCACACGAGCTAAATTATTTGAAGTTTCAACTAAATCAGCCATATCATTACTCATTCTATAAACACCATTATGTGTTGCATATATAGTATTTAGTAATGTAATTTGACTAATAGTAGTCATTATTTTTTTTGGTGTACTTGTTTCGGAAACTGTAATATTTAAATTAGGATCAACTGTTTTAAGTTCGTTTTTAATTTGACTTATAGTTGCATTTATTTTCTTTAAAAAAGTATCTTTTTTAGTAATATAAACTGAAATTAAGGCAAAACTTTCTCTAGGAATAGCATTACGTAAACTTCCTCCATTTATTTCAGAAATTCTAAGATGTTCTTGAGCAGCATATAATAAACGGTTCATTATTTTATTTGCATTTCCAAATCCTCTATGAATATCCATACCTGAATGCCCACCATTTAAACCTGTTACAGAAATTGAGAAACCAACACTATTTGTAGGTGTACGAACTTCATGATACATATTTTTTGCAGTAATATCAATACCACCAGCGCAACCAATATCAATTTCATCATCTTCTTCAGTATCTAGATTTAGTAAAATTTCACCATCTAAATAACCAGCTTGTAGTCCCATTGCTCCAGTCATTCCAGTTTCTTCATCTATAGTGAATAAAGCCTCTACAGCAGGATGTTTTATATCTGTTGATGCTAAAATACTCATAATTGCAGCAACTCCTAAACCGTTATCCGCACCAAGCGTTGTACCTTCAGCTTTAACCCAACCATCTACAACTTTCATTTTTATACCTTCTGTATCAAAATTAAAATTTGTATCTGAATTTTTTTGATGAACCATATCTAAATGCGATTGCATAACAATGGTTTTACGATTTTCCATGCCTTTTGAAGCAGGTTTTTTAATAATTACGTTTCCAACGTGATCAACAACAGTTTCAAGGTTTAATTTTTTGCCAAAATCAACCATAAATTGTATTACTTTCTCTTCTTTTTTGGAACCTCTTGGAACGGCATTTAAATCTGCAAAATTATTCCAAAGAGTTGTTGGTTCAAGTACTCTTATATCTTTACTCATTTTTTAATTGTTTTTATTTTAATATTTCTAATACTGTTTCATTAAGTGGTTTTCTAACTTTTTTCATTCCATTCATTAAATCATCTTCTGCTCTAAAGCCTACAGGAAGCAATAATATGGATTTTAAATTTAGATTTTTTAAGTTTAATAACTCATCAACTTTTTCTGGTACAAAACCTTCTATAGGGCAAGCGTCTATTTTTTCTACTGCACAAACGGTCATTAAATTTCCCAAAACAATAAAAGTTTGATAAATTGCTGATTGCTGTTTCTCTTCAAGAGTCTTTTTACTATACATACTAATAAGTTGATTTCTGAAATCTGAAATCACATTTTCATCAACTTTTCGTATTTCTTTTTCCATATCAAAATATGCATTTATATTTTCAGGAGTTGTATCATCTTCAATACATAAAACTAAAAGATGAGAAGCATCAGCAACCTGACGTTGATAATAAGAAAGTTCTATAAATTTTTCTTGAAGTTCTTTGTTTGATATAACAATCATTTTTATAGGTTGTAAGCCAAATGATGTTGGTGTTAAATTGAAAGCTTTTTTAAGAATTTCAACTTGTTGATTTGTTAGTTTTTTTGAAGGGTCAAATTTTTTAGTTGCATACCTCCACTCAAGACTTTTAATTATATCCATTTACATAAATTTATGCTTACAAAAATAATTTAAAATAACATATAATGGAATTAATTTATGATTCAATTTTCATAACTTAAAGTTAATATTTACTTTTATAGTGATTAAAAAAGCTATGAAAGAAAATTTACTTCATTTTATATGGAAACTTAAACTGTTTTTATCTAAAAACTTGCAAACTACTAAAGGCGAAAATATTGAGATATTATCCGTAGGAATTGAGAACAGTAATTCTGGTCCCGATTTTTTAAATGCTAAAATTTCAATTAACAAACAACTTTGGATTGGTAATGTTGAGATACATATCAATTCATCCGATTGGTACGCTCATAATCATGAAGTTGATGAAAATTATGATGCTGTTATTTTACATGTAGTTTGGAAACACGATGTTGAAATTTTCAGAAAAACAAATGAATCAATTGCTACTTTAGAATTGAATAACTATATAGAGAACGATTTATTAAATAGATATGGTCAACTTTTTTCTACAAATAAAAAATGGATAAACTGCGAAAGTGATGTTAATACAATAAATTCATTTACATTAAAACATTGGCTTGAACGACTTTATTTTGAACGTTTAGAACAAAAATCAGAAGAAATTCAAGAAATATTAACTAAAACAACAACTAATTGGGAAGCTACACTGTTTGTTTTATTAGCAAAGAATTTTGGATTAAAGATTAATTCGGATGCTTTTATGAATTTTGCAAATTCATTTGATTTTTCAATTCTAAGAAAGGTTTCATCAAAACCAGAACAGGTAGAAGCTTTGTTTTTTGGACAAGCAGGTTTGTTGTCCAATAATTTTGAATCAGAATATTTTAGAAAATTAAAAGAAGAATATAAATATTTAAAACTAAAATTCAAATTAACTCCAATTTCAAATAATCAAATTCAATTTTTTAGATTACGCCCAAGCAATTTCCCAACAATAAGATTGTCTCAATTTGCTTCATTGTATAGTGATTTTCAAAATTTATTTTCAAAATTCATAGAGATAAATGCTATTGAGGGTTTTT
>SDWL01000422.1 GCA_004195315.1 Lutibacter sp. | reverse complement strand
AGATGTGTATAAGAGACAGACATATAGTTTCCGCTCATTTTACTACTTGCAAGTATTAGTATGGGGATTAAGCAAAGTATAGTCCTCAGAAATAGAAGTAGGAGTACTATATCCACTTTTAATTTATTAGCATTTTCTTTTGAAGTTATTTTTATATATCGTAAAAATTGAGTTTCTGTTGTGTGACCAGTAATTCCCATAATAACCATATTTGGTAGTTCTCCGTATAAGTTGGTAGCAAAACTTCTTCTACATATGTGTGAAGTAACTAATTCATATTTTGGGTAGATACCTTCTTTTTTTCTATTTGTATCTTTATCAATTTTACTGCCTTCTACTTTTTGAGTTAGTTTAGCAGTCTCACAAACATCTTTAATATAAAGATTGAATTTTTGATCAGAAATTTGTCTTGGAAAACCATTTCTTTTTTCAAGTATTTCTTTTACCTGCGGATGCATTGGTATGACAACTTCTTGACCTGTTTTTTGTGTTTCAATTTCAATGTAACCACTTTTAATATTGGTTTGTTTTAATCTAAGGAAATCTGAAATCCTTAAACCAGTTCTTAGACCAATGATAAAAAGATCACGTGCATTATCAAGTTTTTCATCACCTTTAAAATCGTGATGGTAGATTGTGTTGATTTCTATATCGTTTAAGTATATGTCTTTTGATTTCTCGGTTGGAACAAAAAAGTTAGGATGGTTTATTTCTTTGTTTACAGGTAGACCTTTTAATAATGCTTCCCGGGCAATACCTTTTAAAGTACTTATATATTTCCCAACTGTATTTGTACTTATTGTTTCTTCCACTTTTAGAAAGTGTACAAAATTCTCATAAAATGTAAGGTCTAAATCAGTGAACTTAATTTTGGTTTTTGCGTGAGTTTCATATGCTTTTAGCTTTTTTAATAAACTATTGTATTTTGTTATAGTAGCGCTACTGACAGGCTTGTTTTTGCCTTTAATTAAGCGTGTAGGGGCTTTTTTAATGAATGTATCTGTAAATGGTACAAAGTAAATTTCATCGGTGACATTTTCATTTAAAGGCCTATTAAAATGATTGGCAACTTTTTGATGTAACCATTGTTTATCAATATAAACACCTGTTGCATTGTCTAAATTAAATTCATCAAGTAAAAACTTTTTTAATTCTGATAAATGGTTGTTGATAGCATCTTTTGTTTTGTCTCCAGCAGTATTTTTAACTTTTTGTTTTGCTTGACTCCAATTTTTAGGGTCAATTTTTAAATCTGTTGAAACTGTGTAATCAAATTTTCTTCCGTTTTTAAATCTTATGAGTATATTTGAATAATACAATTTACCCTTAACGAGATAGTTTAGTGTAGACATAATCTTTTGCAGCTTAATTTTTTAGTATAATAAAGATACGAAATTATCCCCACATTATCCCCACAATAACTTAGTTTATAGATAATTCACTTAATTTAATTTACTTCTTTGTGTTTAATAATCCCTTTGTTTATAAGGGTTTCAGAGTGATTTGACAAAATTTGGATAAGTGTGAAAAGGTGTCCGTTGGTTCCGTCCAGACCGCTTTTAATTTTTCAAAGCCTTATAAACACTAAGTTTGTAAGGCTTTTTTCTTTTTAGGGGACGAATAATGGATCAAGTCCAAAAGTTGTGGGATTTTAGTTTTACGCAAAAATAGGATCAAGTCCAAAAGTTGTGGGATTTTAAATTAGGCAAAAATATTTGTTAGTCTAAAGAGAAAGAACTCTACATTTCTAACACCTCTAAATTGTG
>SDWL01000049.1 GCA_004195315.1 Lutibacter sp. | reverse complement strand
GAAAAGTAAAACACATTAACCTTGTACAAGATATCACCAAATTGACTATTGATAATGAAATGTATGATTTAATAATTGTTTGGCATGTATTTGAACACATTAAAGAAGATGTTAAGGCCATGTCTGAAGTTTTTAGAATTTTAAAACCTTCTGGAAAAGTGTTAGTAAATGTCCCAATATATCCAATTGACAATGAGGTTACTTATGAAGATTCAATTATCAAATATGAAGATTACGAAAAAGTCTATGGTCATTATGATCATTGCAGAGGTTGTGGTTTGGATTATTATAAAAAGTTTGAGGCTGAAGGGTTTAATACTGAAGTTTTAAATATTAAAAATATGGATGCTAAAGTAATTTTAAAGCATGGCTTAAGCAAATGCCATGTTGTTTGGTGTTTCTCTAAATAAGAATAATGATTTTCACATTTTTAAAATACATTCATCCAACACATTATTTTACATTGTTTACTGATGCAGATAAATCGATATTTCCTGTAGTAAATAAACTTCCTAAAACTATTTTAGTACAATTAAAGGAAGATTCGCAATACAAAAGTAGTACAGCTAAGCAATACGACTTATCATGGCAAGCCATTAAAAAAGGTTATATAGGTAATGTTGAAACAATCACAGAAATAGAAAAATTACCATTGCACGATGAATATCACTTTAGTAGAAAATATTTCAGCCCATTTTGGGTATTTTATGTGTTGTTTTTACGATTGTTGAGTTTAAAAAATCCTTTAAAGGAAATAGCTGCTTGGTATAAAACGAGGTTTGTAAAAAAAAGTGACTATTTAAAAAAGCCATTGGTTTATAAACATTGGGATACTTTTGAATCTAAGTTACTTAAGGAACAACCCAAAGTGTGCATTGTAATACCAACCTTGAATAGGTATGAGTATTTAAAAGACGTGTTAGCTGATTTGGAGCAACAGGATTATAAAAATTTTGAAGTAATTATAGTAGATCAATCGGAACCCTTTCAACAAGAATTTTACGAGTCTTTTCAATTAGACTTGCAAGTAATTCAACAAGAAGAAAAAGCATTATGGTTAGCTAGGAATAGAGCTATAAAATTAGCAGAAGGGAATTATATCTTGTTGTTTGATGATGATAGTAGGGTGGAAGCCAATTGGATTTCAACACATTTAAAATGTCTTGATTTTTTTACGGCAGACATTTCCTCTGGGGTATCCATTTCTAAAATAGGGGATAAAGTCCCTGAAAATTATGCGTTTTTTAGAGTAAGTGACCAATTAGATACAGGAAATGTATTAATAAAAAAAGAAGTTTTTAAAGCGATTGGCTTGTTTGATAGGCAATTTGAAAAACAACGCATGGGTGATGGTGAATTTGGATTACGTGCTTATTTGGTTGGTTTTTTAAATATATCCAACCCATGTGCTAAACGTTTGCACTTAAAAGTGAATACTGGAGGTCTCCGCCAAATGGGAAGTTGGGATGCATTTAGAACTGCCAACTGGTTTGCAGCACGTCCTATCCCTAGTGTATTGTATTTATATCGCAATTATTTCGGCAGTAAATTGACTCGTTTTGCTTTACTAAAATCAGTGCCACCTTCCTTAGTGCCTTATAAATACAAGGGAAATAAGAAAATGATGATTTTCGGCTATTTTTTTACGCTCATTTTATTTCCATTAGTGTTGTTTCAGGTAATTAAATCATGGAACTTAGCCAGTATAAAATTAAAAGAAGGAGCCAAAATTGAAGAACTCTAAAAAAATACTCATCTTAACATCAGAATTCCCACCGCAACCTGGCGGTATAGGAAATCATGCGTATCATTTAGCGTTCCAATTACAGCAAAAAGGATATCAAATTACAGTCATTGCAGATATTCGTTCTAAAGATGGGAATGAAGAACGAGTTTTTGATGCAGCATTGCCCTTTAAGGTATATAGAGCTACAAGAAGAAAAATTATTTTGTTTACGTATCTGCGACGGATTTGGATATATAAGAAATTGGCTGGTAAGCAATCAATCATCATAGCTTCAGGAAAATTCCCTTTATGGCTTGTAGGTTTGGATCCTTTTTTGAGCAAAGAGAAGAAATATGTGGTGATTCATGGTAGTGAGGTTAATTTACAAGGATTTTATAAAAAGCTAACTGATATAGCGTTACAAGGGTTTAACCAGATAGTAGCAGTTTCAAATTTCACAAAATCATTAGTACATAATTTAAAATTGAAAAATATCCATGTGATACCTAATGGATTTATGAAACCTTATATAAAACCAGAAAAAGCTATAAAAAAATCACAGAGAAACAGTTTCCCTATATTAATAACTGTTGGGAATGTAACAGAAAGGAAAGGACAATTGAATGTTATTAAAGCCTTACCTCAACTACTAAAATCTTATCCTGATGTACAATATCATATTGTGGGAATTCCAACAGAACAACCTGTTTTTGAAAAATCAGCTTCAGAGCTAAAGGTGTTGAACTGTATTACATTTCATGGGAATGTATCAGAAGAAAAGAAACAGCAATTACTTCATGAAAGCGATATCTTTGTTATGTTGAGCAATAGCACTGCTACTGGAGATGTAGAGGGGTTTGGTATTGCTATTTTAGAAGCCAATGCTTTGGGATTACCAGCCATTGGCAGCATGCATTCAGGTATTTCAGACGCTATCAAAGAAGGAGAATCAGGAAGATTGGTTCCTTCAAAGGATATGGATGCCTTTGTGAAAGCTATAAAAGAAATATGGGTAGATTATGATCGTTATCAAGTACAGGCAGTTGCATGGTCTAAACAGTTTAATTGGTCAATCATCATAAAAAAATATATGGCAATTTTGAATACATGAAGAAGTTATTAATTATTTCACATACAGAACATTATAAAAATACCAATGGACTTATGGTTGGTTGGGGTCCAACGGTAACTGAAATAAATAATTTAGCGTTGGTTTTTGATGAAATATATCATATTGCCCCATTGCATACTGCTAGTGCACCGCCAAGTGCAATTGAATATTCAGGTGAAAACATTTATTTTGTACCTATAAAACCATCAGGAGGTAAAACGCTGTCTCAAAAATTAGCTGTACTTTTTAATGCGCCAGCAACAATTGCAAAGATTCATAAAATTTTAAAAAAGGTAGATATTTTTCAGTTCAGAGCACCAACAGGTATTGGAGTATTTATGATTCCATATCTAACCCTATTCATAAAACAGCCTGGCTGGTATAAATATGCGGGCAATTGGAATCAAAAAAATGCACCATTGGGGTATGGATTGCAACGATGGTTTTTAAAAAAGCAAAAAAGAAAAGTAACAATAAACGGAAGTTGGGAAAATCAAAGCGCTCAATGTCTTAGTTTTGAAAATCCTTGTTTAACCGAAATTGATAGAAGTAATGGCTGGGAAAGTATAGAAAAGAAGGAGTTTAAAACTCCTTTTACCTACTGTTTTGCAGGTAGACTGGAGGATGCAAAAGGCGTGAGACGAATTATTGAAGCATTTAGCTTGTTAAAGCATAAATTAGAGGTAAAGGAAGTTCATTTGATTGGTGATGGGACTGAATTATCTGCGTATAAAGAACTTGCTGAAAAATCTGGAGTATCATTTGTTTTCCATGGGTTTAGGAATAGGGAACAGGTATTTGCAATCTTCAAAAAATCACATTATTTCTTGTTACCATCTACAGCTTCAGAAGGGTTTCCTAAAGTAATTTCGGAAGCAATGAATTTTGGGTGTATACCTATAGTTTCTAGAGTTTCCTCCATAGGTCAATTCGTTCAACATAAAAAAAACGGATTGATTGTCTCACCTGTTTCTTCCGAAGTACTTTGTACTAAAATAAATGAAAGTTTTCTACTTCCACAGGAAGAAATTGATACTATGCAGGCATTTAATCATAAACTTGGAAAAAAGTTCACCTACAAGTATTATACGAATAGAATTCTGAATGAAATAGTTGAATAAGCACTTTTACCCCTCAGTAAAAACTAAGGAAGGTTAAGCTCTAAGTGACTAATTATAAAAGTTCTGTATGAGATAGTAATTGTAAGTCTGAGATTGTGAAGGGTTATTAGACTTATAAGGTTAAGTTACAACATTTTTCAAAAGTTTAGCAGTAACAACATCCATGTCATTACGAGGAGGGAAACGGAGAGGTAATCTAAAAAAAGAGGCAAGTTGATTTATTCTATTCACAAAGAAGTTTTATAAGAAAATGAAATACAATGACAGATGTACCATCTATTTTAGTAAATTTATACTCAAAGTAAATGAGCTAATTAGATGATACTATTGCATACAAATAATTAAACAAATTTTCATTGAATAAGAAGCAACCTTTAAATATAAATTCAGTTTTATCACTCTTTCATGTAGTTTTAGGGATATTGTTGGTAATTGGAATTATAGCTAAAGTATATTCTGCTCTTATAGTAGTATTTGGAGTGATGTTTATTATCCGCTCAAAAAACGAAAACAATGAAGCCGCTCTTTGGGGTGCTTATATGGTGGGTGCTGAAGTACTATTTAGAATGACAGGAGGCATGTTTTTTTATGAATTGCCAAAATATTCCATACTTCTGTTTTTATTTACAGGTTTAGTCGTAGAAAAAAAAAGGCATAATGTATCTGTCAGTTATTTAATTTATTTATTGTTATTGCTGATAGGGATTGCCTTTGTTGATATTCCATTTAATGAATCCATTCGAAAAGCCATTGCCTTTAATTTAAGCGGCCCTTTTCTATTAGGGCTTTCAGCTATTTACTTTTATAAAAGATCCATAGATTTCTCCTTTTTGTTGAAAATCCTATTTTTTATGGGCTTACCCATAATTTCGATGCTGAGTTATATGTATTTTAAAACTCCTGATCTAGGTGCAATTCAATTTGTTTCAGATGCAAATGCAAAGGCATCTGGAGGGTATGGCCCTAATCAAGTAGCCACAATTCTAGGGATGGGTATTTTTATTTTTATGGTACATCTAATTATGAAAAAAAGGATCTTTAATTTGTTGTTTGTAGACGTTCTTTTTTTTGTATACCTTATAATTAGGGGCATGTTAACTTTTTCAAGAGGAGGAATGATTACGGCTTTATTGGCGATATTGGTATTTATGACCTATTATTTAATTGCAGCAAAAGATAAAATTAAAAATTTTGTAAAATTAATTGGTTTAGTAAGCCTGTTTGGAGTTGGAATCTTATTGTATACAACAAGCATTACAGACGGAATGATTATCAATCGTTATACAAACAAAAGTTCGCAGGGTAAAGATAAAAAAGATTTTACAACTGGAAGGGTCAAATTATTAATGAGCGAGCTTAATGCTTTTATTGAAAATCCTTTCTTTGGTGTGGGAGTAGGTGGTGCCAAATTTGAGCGTAAGGAAACTTTGGGGATAGATTTAGCAACTCATAATGAGGTAAGTAGATTGTTAGGAGAACATGGATTGATAGGTGTGTTTATTTTGATATTGTTGTTTTTCATACCTTCTAAACATATTTTAAATCAACCGTATTTGGCCCGTGCATTTTTAAGTGCATTTTTAATTTTTTGGTTTTTAACCATTAGCCATTCAGCTATGAGAATTGCATTTCCCGCTTTTATTTATGGGCTAAGTGTAGCTGTGATTACTTTTAAGACCTCAAATTCTGAAACAATTAAATCAAAATCACTTATTAGTTGAAAAAGATACTTTACATAGGGAACAATCTGCTAAATGAGAATCCAACTACGTTGAAAGTATTATTCGCTTTATTGAAAGAAAATGGTTTTAGCATAATTACTTACTCCAATAAGAAAAACAAAGTTATTAGATTAATTCATATGTGTTGGGGAGTTCTGAAACATTCGAAATGTGATTATCTATTGATAGATACCTATAGTACTTTAAATTTTTATTATGCTTTTGTTGTATCTCAATTGGCACGTCTGTTGTCTTTAAAATACATCCCAATTCTACATGGAGGAAATCTGCCAGATCGTTTAATAAATAATGCTATTTTATCTGAGTTAATATTTGAAAATTCTGTAGTAAATATAGCACCTTCTATGTTCCTTTTAAATGAGTTTCAATTAAAAAAATTTAAAACAATTAATATTCCTAATCCAATTTATTTAGATGGTTATACATTTAAAAAACGAAATAAATTAGAATCTAAATTGTTATGGGTGAGAGCGTTTGATGAGATTTATAATCCTGAAATGGCACTAAGAGTGTTAGTTGAAGTACTGAAAAATCATCCTAATGCTAGTTTGTGTATGGTGGGGCCTGATAAAAATAATAGCTTAAATTCAATTAAATCTTTAGCTAAAACATTAAATATATTAAATAATGTTTCTTTTACAGGGCAACTTTCAAAAGAACAATGGCATCAACTTTCACAAGATTATGATATATTTATAAATACTTCAAATATTGATAATACACCCGTAAGTGTTATTGAAGCAATGGCTTTAGGACTACCAGTAATATCTACAAACGTTGGTGGAATACCTTATTTGATTGAAAATGGAGTTGATGGTGTTTTAGTTGATAAAGGCGATTTTATAGGGATGTCTAGTGAAATTATTAAATTGATAAAAGAGAATAATCAATCATTAGCAGAAAAAGCTCGTAAAAAAGTTGAGTGTTTTGATAGTAGAGAAGTTATAAAAAGCTGGACAAAAATATTAAATTAAAAATTATATTTTAAATCAAACATAGAAAAAAGAACGATGGATCTTTTAAATTTATCATTAAAACTAAATAATTTCCCAATAGATAAGGCTAAAAAGCACTTAAGAGATTTACAAAGCTTTAATGACTTGAAATTTGAAGAATATGTTCTGCAGCAAAAACAATCAATTGTAAATTATCATTTACAAAATAATTCATTTTATAAGTTAATGAATAACCGCAATAGCTATAAAGATTGGAACTCATTACCTGTATTAACAAAATCAGATTTACAGATACCTCTTGAAGAAAGATTGAGTGACGGTTTTAGCTTAAAGAATGTATACATAAATAAAACATCTGGCTCAACAGGTAATCCATTTTATTTCGCTAAGGATAAATTCTCACATGCACTTACTTGGGCAATTATTGAAAACCGCTTTAATTGGTATGAACTGTATGGAAATAAACAAGCACGATTTTATGGTGAACCAAAAGAGTTCATTGCTAGAAGTAAAGAGCGGTTAAAAGATTTTCTATCAAATCGTTCTAAATTTAATGTGTTTGATTTATCTGATAGCGCTTTTGAAAAATGGATTTTAAAATTCTCTAAAACCAAATATATTTATATTAATGGATATACTACAGTTATTCATGCTTTTGCAAGCTACTTAAATACAAAAGGCATTGTTTTAAAGGATATTTGTAATACACTAAAAGTTTGTGTAGTAACCTCTGAAATGTGTTTTGAAGAAGATAAGAAAACAATGGAAAAAGCTTTTGGGGTTCCAATAATAAATGAGTACGGAGCTTCGGAATTGGATATCATTGCATTCCAAAATAAAATGAACCAATGGTTGTTGACAACGGAATCATTATTTATTGAGGTATTGGATGATAATAATCAATCATTGCCAGATGGGGAAACGGGAAAGCTTGTGATAACCTCATTATACAATAAATCACACCCATTTATAAGGTATGAAATAGGAGATGTTGGATCGATAACACGACTAGGCTCAAGGAAAGTAATTTTGAATAAATTGGAAGGTAGAAAAGAAGATTTAGTATATTTACCTAGCGGAAAAGTGACTCCTGGTTTAACGTTTTATTACATAACAAAATCTGTGATGACCGATAAAGGCAATGTGAAAGAAATTAAAGTAATTCAGAAAACGATTGATACTTTTGAAATTAATTATGTTGCTGAAGTTGTATTGAATGAGTCAGAATTAGTAACAATTAAAAATGCTTTGAATGAATATTTAGAGCCAAACCTAAACATTTTCTTTATTAAATCTGAACAATTAGAGCGTTCAAAAAGTGGAAAACTAAAACAATTTACGTCACTTATTAAACCGAAGTTATAACTATATGAATATTACAATTATAGCAGGAGCAAGACCAAATTTCATGAAAGTGGCTCCAATTATTAAAGAAATAACAAAACACCAAAAGAAAGGGGTAAATATTCATTATAGGTTAGTACATACAGGGCAGCATTATGATAAGAATTTAAGTGATACATTCTTCGAAGATTTAAAAATACCCATTCCAGATATCAATTTAAATATAAAAAGTGGCTCTCAAGCTGTTCAAACAGCAGCAATTATGGTTGCTTTTGAAAAGGAATTACTGGAATATCCGGCAGATATAGTTCTTGTGGTAGGTGATGTAAATTCAACAATGGCTTGCGCAATTGTAGCTAAAAAATTACATATTAAAGTTGCACACGTTGAAGGAGGAATTAGATCTTTTGATAAATCTATGCCTGAGGAGATTAATAGAATGGTGACAGACGCAATAACTGATTATTTTTATGTCACTTCAAGAGTTGCTATAAAAAATTTAAAAGACTTAGGAATTCATGATCACCAAATATATTTCGTAGGAAATACAATGATAGATACGCTTATAGCCAATTTAAATAATTTAAAGCAACCAGAAGTTTGGACAACACAATCATTAAGTAAATCTAATTACATTGTATTAACCTTGCATAGACCCTCTAATGTTGATCAGGAAAAACAACTAAAAGAATTTATTTCTGAAATAGTCCATTCATCAAAAGGGTTGCCAATTATTTTTCCTGTTCATCCCAGAACAAAAATGGTTTTAAATGAGTTAAACTTAAATTTTGAGAATTTAGTTTTTACAGATCCATTGGGGTATCTTGAGTTTAATTATTTAGTAAAAAATTCACTATGTGTAATTACTGATTCTGGTGGAATAACAGAGGAAACAACTTATTTAAATATTCCTTGTTTGACATTGAGAGATTCTACAGAGCGTCCGGAAACTGTTTCAATAGGAACGAATATGTTAGTTGGCACAGATGCTAAAAAACTAAAGAAACCTATGGATAAAATTTTAAATAGGAATTGGAAGTCTGGTAGTATACCAGAACTTTGGGATGGAAAAGCAGCTTATAGAATTGTTAAACATATTGTTTCTCTATCATCAAAGCTATGAATAAAGAGAGAATAATTATCATATCTAATTATTATCCTCCTGAAATGGGAGCTGCAGCCAATAGAATTAGGAATATGGCTGAAGGCTTAAAGAATAATGGTAAAGATGTTATTGTGATTTGTCCATTGCCTAATTATCCTAGTGGTCGAATTTTTGAGGGGTATAGGAATAAATTTTATAAAAAAGAAAAGATTAATGGAATTGAAGTTCGAAGATACTGGATTTTACCATCTATTTCTAAAAATGTATTAGTGCGTTTTTTTAGTATGTTTTCTTTTGGTTGTTCCATGTGGTTCTCAATGTTTTGGTTGTTAAAAAAGAAAGCTAATTTATTTATTATTCAGTCTCCAACGATTTTTGTTGCTTTATCTGGATTAATTATGTCTAAAGTAGTAAGGACTAGAAGTTTTCTTAATGTTTCTGATTTATGGCCTTTATCTGCTTTGGAGTTGGGATTTATTAAAAAAGGCATGTTTTATTCTCTGTTGGAGAAAATAGAATTACTTAATTATAAGTTAGCAGATAAAATTATTGGCCAATCTGAAGAAACCATAAGTTATATTCCTGTCTCTTATACACATCT
>SDWL01000421.1 GCA_004195315.1 Lutibacter sp. | reverse complement strand
AGATGTGTATAAGAGACAGCTATTGTTGTAGGTAATTTAAGTGTTGGTGGAACAGGAAAAACCCCTCAGATTGAATATTTAATTAGATTGTTACAACAAGATTATAAAATAGCAGTTTTAAGTAGAGGCTATAAAAGAAAAAGCAACGGTTTTATTATTGCAAACAAAAATGTAACTGCTGAAATTATTGGAGATGAACCTTTTCAATATTATTTAAAATTTTCAAAAATTATTGTCTGTGTTGATGCAGATAGAGCAAATGGAATTCAACAGTTAGAAGCATTAGAAAATCCGCCAGATATTATTTTGTTAGATGATGCTTTTCAGCACAGAAAAGTGAATGGTGGTTTTAATATTCTGTTAACATCTTACCATAATTTATATGTTGATGATAGTATGTTGCCAACAGGAAATTTACGAGAAAATAAATCAGGAGCTAAAAGAGCTCAAATTATTATAGTAACAAAATGCCCACCAAATCTTTCAGATAGTGAACAGTTTGAAATGACTAAAAGGTTAAAACCAACATCTAAGCAATCAGTTTTTTTTACAACTATTGAATATGATAATGAATTAAAAGGCACTTCAAACTTAAATTTATGTGATTTAGAAAATACAGAAATACTTCTTGTAACAGGAATTGCTAATCCTACTCCTTTAATGCAGTATTTAACTGGTCGAAAAATTAAATTTAAACACCTAAAATATCCAGATCATTATCACTTTAAAGAGAAAGATATCACTAAAATAAATTCAGAATTTAGGTTGTTAAAATCAAAAAATAAAATAGTTTTAACTACAGAGAAAGATTATGTTCGTATCTTTGCAGACTTGCAAAGTCTGCAATATATATCAATACAAACAAAATTTGTGCATAACAAAACAAGTTTTGATAAATTAATAAAAAATTATGTGGAATAAAGTTCAAGAGACTGTTAAATTTCTTCAGAAGAAAGGAATTACAGCACCAGATTATGGTATTATTTTAGGAACAGGTTTAGGGAATTTGGTTGAAAAAATTGACATTGAAATTACGATACCTTATGAAGAAATACCAAATTTTCAGGTTTCAACTGTATCAGGGCACTCGGGTGAATTAATTTTTGGAACTATTGGTACTAAAAAAGTTATTGCTATGCGTGGACGTTTTCATTATTATGAAGGTTGGAGTATGGAGCAAACAATTTTACCAGTGCGTGTAATGAAATTTTTGGGTGTTGAAAATCTAATTGTATCTAATGCGTCAGGTGGTGTAAATCCAAATTTTCAAGTAGGTGATATTATGCTAATTACTGATCATATTAATTTTATGCCTGAACATCCACTTAACGGTCCAAATGATGAACGTTTTGGACCTAGATTTGTTGATATGCACGAGCCTTATAGTCTTGAAATGATTGCTAAAATGGAACAAATAGCACTAAAATTTAATATACCTGTTCATAAAGGAATTTATCTAGCTTTACAAGGTCCTACATTTGAAACGCCAGCTGAATATAAAATGGTAAAAATTTTAGGAGCAGATGCTGTAGGTATGTCAACCGTTCCTGAAGTTATAGCTGCAAAGCATTTAGGTATGACTTGTTTTGGAATTTCTGTAATTACAGATTTAGGTATTGAAGGTAAAGTAGAAGCAGTTTCTCATGAAGAAGTTCAGAAAGCTGCAAAAATAGCTGAAAAATCTATAGGTAAACTAGTTGAAGAGTTTGTAAAATTTTAAACTCAATTTTAAAACTGTCTCTTATACACATCT
>SDWL01000420.1 GCA_004195315.1 Lutibacter sp. | reverse complement strand
AGATGTGTATAAGAGACAGCACTTAATAGTGAATTTGTAGCATTTATAGCTTTTTTCCATTTTTCTGCGTTGGATTTAGTATTACTTAAGTAATAGTATATGTTTTCATCGTTTAAAGATTTAATTTTAGTTTGAAGTAGTGTAGGCATATCCATTGCATAATACGGATTTATATTAATAAATGCGTTAAAAGCTGGTGATTCTTCAATTAAAAAATAGTTAGTAAAATTGGCAGTCAATGTGTTACCAACAATAGTTTTAAAAGGAGAAATTCGGTAATTATCTTCAAAATATTCCAATAATTCACTTTTAATAAATCTATAAAATGCAGCACCATGCTTTGTTGGAAAACTGTTTTCTTCTAAATAGGAACAATCTTCATAACGTTCATTATAATAATTTTGATTTACACCTACAATTATTTGTTCAGGAGCTTTTTCTTTATGTGCAAAAAGTATGGCATTACCAACATATACATCAAACAAGTATTCAGCATCTAAAACAACAGTTAGTGGATACAGTTGTGTTGAGTCTAAATGATAGTTTGGAGGAATGTAAATTTTTAAATAACGATCGTTCTCTAATTCGTTTGAATTAAATTTTTTTAATTGAATGTTTTGTGTAAAAACACTAGTTGAAATTAATATTGTGAGAATTAATAAATAAGGATATTTCATATGCTATATTTTAGATAAATTTATTCATTAAAATCCAAATCCTAGGCCAAATCTAAAATATTCTCCATCTTTAGATTTAAAAAAAGAGAAGTTTAAATTTATCATTTCAGCTCCAACCAACCAAAAACCAGCACCATAAGATGTCTTCCAATCATTAGAATTTTCGTTATTAAGCCAAACTCTACCGTAGTCAAAACCACCAAATAGCCCAATTTGAAGTGGTATAAATTCAGTTTTAACTTTTCTTAAGTTAAAGCGAATGTCTGTATTTTGGTAAAAGGATTTATCGCCAATAAAACGTTGATTTCTATAACCACGTAAACCATCTAAACCTCCAATGCTTGCTGCGTTATAAAACTCAAAATTATCACCAATTATTATATGTCCTTTCAATTTTGTTGCAAAAACAATTGATCCGCTAGTAGTTAATTTGTGATTAAAATTAATTGAAGGAATAATAAAAGCATGATTTTCATTATTATTTTGAGTATTTGTTTTCCAACCAGCTTCAAGTGAGGTGCTCATTCCAATAGTTGGAAATGATTTATTGTCATAATTTTCATAGAAATAACTGGTTTTGGCACCAATAAAATATTTTCTTTCATCTAAAACATATGGGAGTGTATTTATAAATCTATTTTCAATATCTTCAACTTCTATACTTTCAAAAATGCTTCCAATTTTGAAATTAGCACCCATCCTACCTTTCCATTTTAAGAAGGGAGATGCAGCATAAGTACTCACTTTTACTCTATGATAATCTTCACCTAATTCGTCTTCATAATTTATAGTTTCATTACCAAACCCATAATGATTTATAGTGTAATTTGGACTTGTAAATTCTGTTTCCATTAAAAAATTCCAATTGTTAAATATATTTGCAAACTCAACATCATATTTTATATCAAAACCTTTATTTGCAAAATAATAAGCAGCATTTAATGTGTGTTTTTGTGTAAATGGATTTCTTTCAAAACCATAAACTGTAAAAATATTATTGAATCCAATTTTAAATCCATCATCAGGATTTGTGCCAATTGATGGAATTAATTGGTTCTGTCTCTTATACACATCT
>SDWL01000048.1 GCA_004195315.1 Lutibacter sp. | reverse complement strand
GAATGTTTACAACAAAATGCAAGACAATCAAATACCGATATTTCAAAAAAAGTTGGTATTACTTCGCCTGCGGTTGCTGAACGTATTAGAAAATTAGAAGATGCTGGAATTATAGAAAGCTATAATGCTAAAATTTCTCATTTTGAAACTGGTCATCAACTTAAAGCAATTATTACTTTAAGAGCATTTATGGGTAGATTAAAACCATTTTTAGAAATTGTTAAAAACTTTGATGAAGTTGTAAATTGCTATAGAATAACTGGAAATGAGAACATTATAATGGAGGTGGTTTTAAACGATCAAAAGCACTTGGAACAGTTTATAGACCAATTAATTACGTATGGTGAAACTAGAACACATATTGTATTAGCTAACATTGTTAAAAACAATCCTATGATAAAAAGATTACCTCTTTAAAATTTAAACCAGCAACTTTCGTTAGGGTTTCAGTGTTTTGTCTGAGCTCTTTTAGTATTTTTTTTAAATACAAAAAAGCGAATAACAAAAACCTATCCAAAGGATAACCCAAAAAATTATTTCACCCTTCTTTATCAATAATAGTTAACGCTAAACGAATTTTAAAATACTCGATTTCAGCATTTAAATGTTCAAAATACGGCTTTAAGGCATCAGGACTTTCCAATTCATCTTTGGCATTTCTCACTTTTTCAACCTCTTCTTTGTTAACAAAACTGTAGATATCAATTTTCTTTCCATCGGTATATAATTTAGCCAAATGAGAAAATATGGTGGTTGATTTTAAATTTCGCTTGCCTGCAATTTCATCAATTGACAAACCTTCTTTATACAATTGGTAAGTTACTTTATGCGTATCATTCTTTTTGCGTGTGTTAATTTTTTCATTTGAAAAAGAAACTATTTCAGCAATAAAATCTTCTCCATATACTTCCAATTTTCGTTGTCCAACACCACTAATATCTAAAAAATCACTTTCACACATTGGTCTTGCGCGTTCCATTTCTTTTAAGGCAGCATCACTAAAAACCAAGTACGCTGGGATATTTTCGGCCTGTGCAATTTCCTGACGAAGTTTTCTTAAACGTTCAAATAACGTGTCTTTTTTAGGTTTTTTACCTTTTGCCTCTTTTTGAACTTTCACTTGTTCATTATTCTCAATTGGACGCGTTAAATTCACTACTTCATTTTCAAACAATACTTTTTTTGAAAAACTAGTTAAACGCAATGCATTATTTTTATGAAAAGCAATTTCGCAATAACCTTGATTCATTAACTGTATTAAATATTGCTGCCAATCTCTCCAAGAAATATCACTTCCAATTCCGTGAGATTTTAATTTATCGTATTGTTTGTCAATAATAGTTGCATTATTTGCACCCCTTAACACATCAATTACAGTACCTGTAGCTTCAGTTTCTTTTAAACGCGTAATTACAGAAAGTGCTTTTTGAGCGATAATTGTACCATTAAAAAACTGCGGTGGATTTTTACAAACATCACAATTTCCACAGTTTGCAGCCAACAATTCTCCAAAATAACTTAACAAAATTTTTCTACGGCAAGTGGTAGCTTCAGAAAATTGTTTCATCCGTTCTAATTTCGCTACCTGAACATCTTCATTACTTGCGCCACTTGCAAATTTTCGAAGTTGGATAACATCGGAATAACTATGAAATAATATGGCGTTTGCTTTTAACCCATCTCTACCACAACGTCCAATTTCCTGATAATAACCTTCAATATTTTTAGGCATATTATAATGAATCACCCAACGAACATTCGATTTATCGATTCCCATTCCAAAGGCAATAGTAGCACAAACTACTTCTATTTTATCATAAATAAAATTCTCTTGCGTTTTAGTGCGTTCTGCAAAATTTAAACCTGCGTGATACGCGGCCGCTTTAATTCCGTTTTGTTTTAGTTTGGAAGCTAATTGCTCTGTAGATTTCCGACTTAAACAGTAAATAATACCAGCTTCATTTGGTTTTTCACGAATGAATTTTATGATTTGTAGCACTCTATCATTGGCAGGACGTACTTCTAACGCTATATTTTCCCTGTCAAAAGAAGTTAAAAACCGTGTTGCTTTTGGAATATTTAATTGTTCTAAAATATCTTGTCGTGTTGCTTTATCTGCAGTTGCTGTTAAAGCAATAATTGGCGTATTTGGTAATGTATTTTTTAAAAACCCTAATTGTTGGTATGAAGGACGAAAATCGTGACCCCAAGATGAAATACAGTGCGCTTCGTCAATTGCCACACAACTTATAAGTGTTTCATTAAGTATATTTCCTAATAAAGACAAACTTTCTGGAGCAACATATAAGAGTTTAATTTCTTTATTTGCTACTTTATCAAAAATCTCACGTTGTTCTTGATTTTCTTGACTACTATTATAAAAATCTGCTGGAATTCCATTCGCATTTAAACCATCAACCTGATCTTTCATTAAAGCTATTAATGGTGAAATTACCAAGGTTAAACCTTCAAAAAGTAATGCAGGTAATTGAAAACAAATAGATTTCCCTCCACCTGTTGGCATAATTACTAAATTATCTTTTTTCGAAAGGACAGATTCAATAATTTGTTGTTGTTGTTCACGAAAACTATCGTATCCAAAATACTTTTTTAATGTTGGAATTAATTTTTCTTGAGTTTCTTTTAATAGCATTTAATATTTTTTAATAAAATAAAACCGCTTTTTCATTATAACGATTTTAATATAATGTTTTGATTTTAAAAATTCAAATTAATGTAAAATTCGACTATATTTTTTTTTCTTGCACAACATTCTTTGTTACAATCTGTCCAAATTAAGAAATACAATCTTACTATTTATATATTGAAAAGATAATGACTTAAAATATTCCAGGTATCCCAGGAAGTTGACCTACCAAACCTAGTGACACAATGCATACAATAAACATAGCTCCAGGAATAATTAGTCTTTCTTTTAGTGTTAATTCTTTTGCACGTTCTCGGTCTCCAATCAGTCCAAGATTATCAAGAAGCATGGTTAAAGCCCATCCAAATACTGGGTTCACAAAAGCACAAGCAAAAATACAAGTACCTGCACTCAATGAATCTTTATGCTTATGAACCATTTGCATTCCCGCTTCAAGTAAAGGCAAAAAGACACCAACAATTAATGCAATTCTTAGTACTGGTTCCCACATAGCTAAATCCATTGGATAACCAAAAACAGCAGCTAAAACACAAAGTATGGCTGTAAGAATTGCCCCTCCAGGAATAGGACGTTTTGCGATAGCTGCAGGAATCATATAAGTACCCCAAGACGAAGCTATATTACCACCACCAAGAAGCGCTCCTACCATCTGACGAAGAGAAGCTACAGTCATAGTGTCATCAACATCCATTAGCACATCTTTTGCTTTTTTAGGATAATTCAATTCCTGAAATACACGGTGTCCTAAATAATCTGGAGACCACATAGCTACGGCAAGAATAGCAAAAGGAATAACTGCTACAAAGTGCCCAAAATCAGGCCAACCAAGCTGCCAACCCGTATTTTCGCCCCACCACCACAAAGGATTCATATTAGGAAGACCTGGTTTAGTAGTAAATTCAAAATCAGCTCCCATTGCAAAAGCTATAAAACCCGCAAGTGCAGAACATAAAGGAATAGCAAGCCAACGTTTATTTATACGTGCTAAAAATGCATATATAAGTATAGTAACACCAATAACCGCAAATGAAATAGTACCAATATTAATACTTTGCGCCCAATTTTCTAGTTTAGTAATTTGACCAATAAGCCCAACCGCTCCTAAATATATAAGTAGACCTCCTCGAACACCAACTCCTGTTAAATTCATTAATTTGGAGCCTCCTTTAGTAATACTAAGTATAAGGCCAAATACACCAATCAAAATTCCTAATGCTAGTGGATGACCTCCTGCTGCGGCAATAATTGGAATAAGCGGAATCATAGGGCCATGAGTACCTGCCAAATTTGCTCTTGGATTAAGGATTGCAGAAAACAGAATTACAAAAATCCCACCTGCAATAAGAAGTTCAAAACGAACATTCTCTGCAACAAATTCTGAAGAAAGTCCGAATTGTGTAGCAAAAGCAGCAACCATGGCTGTAACCATTACAACTTTACCAATTGTAGCGGCAAGGGCTGGCACAAAATCCTCTATTTCAACATGAAAATCTCTAAATGGTAGATGAATCCTCCAACGACGAAATTTCATAATTGACAATTCGTGTTCTAAATATTCTTGTCTAGTTTTAAACTCACCAGCCTTTTTTCGTTTTTCTTTGTAAGAGGATTGATTTTCTTTGTTTTCGTTCATTAAAATATTATCCTTATGTTTAACTCTTTACTCCTCATTCTTAACTACTAATGAGGAAAATATTTTTGCGGAACAAATATACTACTTAAAGGAATATTGTAGTAAGAAAATCAGGCTGAATTGAAATTTAAACGATTCTAATTTATTGCTTCACTTAAGTCAATAAAATTGTTGAGATACATTCTTTTACTTTTTATACTAATTAACAATTTGAACTATTTAGTCATTAAAAAGAATAATTTTATGATTAAACATAAATAAAAATAGATTGTGACAAGTTACTAGAACAAAAAAATCTGGCATACACCAGATTTCTTTCAATTCAAATTTTAGTTAGTATTATTTTTTATAGGCGTCATCATGAACATTAGCAATTGCTCTACCTGATGGATCATTCATATTTTTAAAACTTTCATCCCATTCTAATGCGATTTTTGTACTGCATGCAACAGATGCTTCTTGAGGAACACAAAGTGCTGCAGTATCTGAAGGAAAATGTTCTGTAAAGATAGAACGGTAATAAAACTCTTCTTTATTAGTAGGTGTTTGAATTGGAAATTTATATTTCGCATTTGCTAACTGTTCATCCGTTATCTTTTCGTTTACCACTTCTTTTAAAGTATCAATCCAACTATACCCAACACCGTCAGAAAATTGCTCTTTTTGTCTCCAAGCAACACTTGCAGGCAAATAACTTTCAAATGCTTTACGCACTACCCATTTTTCCATACGTTCACCATTTATCATTTTATCTTGTGGGTTAATTCGCATAGCGACATCTATAAATTCTTTATCTAAAAAAGGTACTCGACCTTCAATTCCCCAAGCTGCTAAACTTTTGTTAGCTCTTAAACAATCGTACATATGCAATTTGCTTAATTTACGAACCGTTTCTTCATGAAATTCTTTAGCATTTGGTGCTTTATGAAAATATAAATACCCACCAAACAACTCATCTGCTCCTTCACCAGAAAGTACCATTTTAACACCCATTGATTTAATAACACGCGCCATTAAATACATTGGTGTTGAAGCTCTTATAGTAGTTATATCATAAGTTTCAAGGTTATAAATAACATCTTTAATAGCGTCTAACCCTTCTTGGATTGTAAATTTAATTTCGTGGTGAACCGTACCAATATGATCTGCCACTAATTGTGCTGCAGCCAAATCTGGAGAACCTTCTAAACCCACAGAGAACGAATGTAATCGTGGCCACCAAGCCTCTTGTGTATCGTCACTTTCTATTCTTTTTTCAGCATATTTTTTTGCAATGGCTGAAGTTACAGATGAATCTAAACCTCCTGAAAGTAATACTCCATAAGGCACATCAGACATTAACTGGCGGTGAACTGCCGCTTCTAAAGCGTCATGAATTTCATCAATACTAGTTTGATTTTCCTTTACAGCATCATATTCCATCCAATCACGGCTATACCATTTTGTGAATTCTCCATCTTTACTATGTAAAAAATGTCCTGGAGGGAATAACTCAATTTTAGTACAAACGCCTTCTAATGCTTTTAACTCTGAAGCTACATAAAAAGTTCCGTTAGCATCCCAACCAATATATAAAGGAATAATTCCCATATGATCACGAGCTACAAAATATTCGTCTTTTTCAGCATCATATATAGCAAAACCAAAGATTCCGTTCATTTCATCAATAAAACTAGTGCCTTTTTCTTGGTATAAAGCTAAAATTACTTCGCAATCAGATTCTGTTTGAAAATTATATTTTCCTTCAAATTGTTTGCGTAATTCTCTATGATTATAAATTTCACCATTTGCTGCTAATACCAACTTCCCATCTTCACTAAATAACGGTTGTTTACCTGAAGCTGGATCAACAATTGCCAAACGCTCATGAGCTAAAATGGCTTTTTTTTCAGCATAAATCCCACTCCAATCCGGACCACGATGGCGTATTTTTTTTGACATCTCTAATACTTGAGGTCTCAATACTTCTGCTTTTTCTTTTAAATCAAATGCACAAACTATTCCACACATGTTTTTATTTTTTATTATTAATTATAATGCAAATGTGACTTATTTGTTTCTATTTGAAAATAGTACCGTCTTGTTTAGCTACAATTTAAAACTTATATATTGATTTTAGTAACTATATGTAATTTTGATTAATATTTTTAGTGAATAATGCTTATTATTTGAAATTTTTCAAGATAATTTGCGTCTTTTAATCTAAATTGAAGTCTTAGTAGTATAACTTTAAAACTAAATTATGAAAAATAATGAATGTACTTGTACTTGTGAATCTTGTACAAATGGTAAATGTGAAAAATGTACTTGTGAAAGCTGCACATGCACAAATTGTAATTGTTAATTACTAAAACGCTATATTTAATACTTAAATGTGGCGTTTTTAAATTTCACTTATGGAAACAACTATTATTTGGGATGAATTTTCAGAATCATTAAAACGGTTTATTTTGAGTCGTGTTAATAATCATGATGTTGCAAACGATTTATTACAAGATGTTTTTATTAAAATTCATTTAAATGTTCATAAAATAAAAAAACAGGAAAGTATCAAATCTTGGATTTACACAATTACAGTTAATGTAATTAATGACTATTTTAAAAAGCAATCTAAACAACAAAATCTTCTTAATAACACTATCGTATTTGAAAAAGAAACACCCAAAGAACATACAGCTAAAGATTGCATAATTCCACTAATAAATCATTTACCACCAACCTACAAAGAAGCTATGCTATTAAGCGAAGTTAACGGATTAAAACAAGTAGAGGTTGCTAAAATTTTGAATATTTCCTTATCAGGCGCAAAATCAAGAATTCAACGAGGTAGAAATCTACTAAAAGAAGGATTTATTGCTTGTTGCGATTATAAATTAAATGAATCTGGCTATTTAGTAGGCGAACATAAAGATAAAAAAGATTGTAAAGTATGCTCAACTAATACATAAAACTACTACAAATTATACCCTATAGAAAACATTACTATTCTTGGCAAAATATACGTTTTAGTATCTGAAATTATATAGGAATAAAAACTGTTTTGATTTTTAAATTTTACATCAAATAAATTTTGAGCATCCAATCTAAAACTCCATGCGCTGTCTTCATTTTTATAAGATAGCGTTGCATTTGCTACTTGGTACGTATTTTTTTGGTTAAACGTTTTATTTTGATAGCTATAACTTTCATAGTCAAACGAAAAAATAAACCCTTTTAAAAAGTCGTAATCTAAAGTTACAAAAGGTTTATTGGTTGTGAATTTTGAAGTTTGATTACTTGATGTATAATTACCAATACCTTGTTCAAAACCGGCTTCAATAGTTGGGAACTTATCAAACAACGTTTTAACTGAAAGTGTATAACTATAATTATTGCTTTTATTAGTTACAAAAATTTCATTAATATTTTGTAAATATGTTGAAGTTGAAATCCTTGTATCTATGCCATATTTAAACTGTTTTATCTTTTTATCAATATTCAAATTAAAATTCCAACGCTCCTCAGGATTGTTTACTATTATAGGTGATACATAATAATTTATATTTTCAAACTGAATTGCATTTTGAATACCTTTTACCTTTTTTGTGTAATTAACACTTCCAAATAACATAAGACCTCTGTACAAACTAAACCTACTGTAACGAATTCTTGCCGTATGATATAATTCATTTTCTAAATCTTCATTTCCTTTAAAAACCGAATTGTAGGATTGTAAATAAAACCGATTTACCATTTTTGAAGCATTTGAAAAAGAACTTTTCAATTGATAATTTAGCTGTAATTTCTTAGAATTACTAAATTTTATTTTTGCTAAAAAATCTGGCAATACTACCGTTTTATGTTTGCTTATTTTAGTTTCTTGATTTAGTTTCCAATTATAATTATGTAAAAATGCTCCCTGTTTAAATTCAAAAATTCCAGTTTTAAATTTATAATGCATTCCAACAAACAAATCATTCAGTTTATAATCTAGCTTGTTCCCAAACCCTTCATACGAAAAATTGTTTACGTTTCCATTTTTCAACTCTTGAAAATCTTCTGTAAAGAAGTTTTCATCAATAAAGTTATTTCCAAAGGTTGTATAAATATGGTTGCTATTGTTTAACACCCAATAATGTTTGAAAATTGTGTTAACAGTTGTATTCTTAGTTTCTTTTACTTGGTTTAATACATAATTTTCAGTTGTTTCAATAGGAATTAAACCTTGTAAAATTGGCTGATTTGTTTCCCAAAGTGTGGTTGGATTATTTTTATCAAAAGTAACATCAGTAGTAAATGAAAAAGTATGCTTGTTTGATAGTTTTTTATGCCATTCTAGATTCTGATTTAAATAAATTGCATCAGAATTGTTCTTTTCTTCAATCAATTTATTTTCAGTAGCAATACTTAAATTAATACTATTGCTTTTTAAGTTATCTGTTTTTTTAAACTGGGTTTTAAAATACCATTGTTCATTTGTAGTTGGAGCATATTCTATATTAAATTTAGCAATTCCTAAAATATTTCGAGTATTTGATGTGTTGTCTATCTTTTCTGTAAAATCTGCATATTGGTTGACAGATGCTTCTAAAGTTTCATTTTTGGCATGTGAAAAAATAGCATAACCAGAAATATCTAATTTATTATTTACTACTTTCGTAATATTTAAAGCTCCAAATTTATTAGTGCTACTTACCAAATCTTGTGTTTCTAAAAATTGAGAAAAATCACTTCCAGAAACATTATAAATAGAACCATCACCTTTAAAAATAGCACTTACACCTCCTTGAAACCTCATATAGTCTTTAAACGTAAAAGTTTTTTCACCTGTATTATTTAAATTGCTTATAAAATTCACATTGGTTTTAGGGCTGTAATAAAAAAGGTTGCTATGTGCTCTGTAAAAATCTTGATTTCCTTTCCCGGCTTCAACATCGCCAAAAGCAAATTGTTTTTTATCTTTTTTTAAGAGAATATTCATTGCCATTTCATCGGTATCAGACACATTTTTTAAAAAGGCAATTTCGCTATAATTATCTAGTACTTGTATTTTATCTATGGCATTGGCAGGAATATTTTCGACTGCCAATTTAGAACCTCCACCAAAAAATTTTTTACCTTCAACCAACATTTTAGTCACCTTTTTACCTTGTACGGTAACACCACCATTCTTGTCCACTTCAACTCCAGGCAATTTTTTAAGTATATTTTTTAGTTTTCGTTCTTCACCTGTAACAAACTTTTGGGTGTTGTAGGTAATGGTATCTTCCTTTACTATTACAGGCATTTCAATAATAACTTCTTGCAACTGGTTTGGCGCATCTATTAAAACAATGTTTTTTTTAAAACTTTCTGTAGCTGTAAACTTAAAACTAGCTGTTTTATAACCCATATAACTTACTGAGATAGTAAACGTTTCATTTTTAGCAAGTTTTAATTTATACAATCCATCGTTATCAGTAATACTGAATTGCAAATTTTTAGATACATCAGCCGGTTTTGCAATTACATTAGCAT
>SDWL01000047.1 GCA_004195315.1 Lutibacter sp. | reverse complement strand
CTTAACAATGGCTAATAAATCAGAGGTAGGCATAAATCTTTTTTTAAAAACAAAGTTCTATTATTTTAAACTACTCCACAACTTTTTGTGTTGAGCCCTTATATAAAGCTGAAAAATTATTTAAGGAACATCATGTTCATATTCCAATCATTGAAGATGAACAAGTTATTGTTATGTTAACTGGCTCAGGTTTAGATAGAGTAAGTTTTTTGGATTCTTATAATTCTGATGAAACTAAAGTTGATAATGCGATTTATAATAAGTTAAATATTGGTCAGCTTATGGTAAATACAATTAAAAGAAATTCATTAGCAATCATAAAACCCGTTGTCTAGATTTTAGCTAAAAACGAATTTCACGATTTATCTATTGTATAAAATGATATTCTTGTAGGTATTGTAACTACTACTGATATACTGAATTATTTGCTTAAGCAATATGAATTAGAAGCAGATTAATTAATCTTGAGAAACTAAATTTTTTAAATTCATAATAGTTTCGGTTGGGTTCTCACTTTTAAAAACAAAACTTCCAGCAACAAAAGCATCTGCACCCGCTTCAGAAAGTTTTTCTATATTTTGATCAGTTACACCACCATCAATTTCAATAAGTGCTTTAGAGCCTGTATATTCAATCAAATGTTTTAGTTGTTCAACTTTTTTATACGTATTTTCAATAAAACTTTGCCCACCAAATCCTGGGTTAACACTCATTATTAACACCAAGTCTAAATCAACAATAATATCTTCTAATACAGCAATAGGAGTATGTGGATTCAGTGAAACTCCAGCTTTCATGCCTTCAGCTTTTATGGCCTGTATTGTACGGTGCAAATGTGTGCAAGCTTCGTAGTGTACTGTTAAAATATCAGCACCTACTTTTTTAAAATCAGCAATAAACCTATCAGGGTCAATAATCATTAAGTGAACATCCATTGTTTTGGTAGCGTGCTTTTTTATAGTGCTAATAACAGGCATTCCAAATGAAATATTAGGTACAAAAACACCATCCATAACATCAATATGAAACCAATCGGCTTTACTATTGTTTATCATTTCAACATCACGTTGTAAGTTGCCAAAATCTGCAGCTAAAATTGAAGGAGCAATAAGTTTATTCATTTTATTCATTTATTGATTATGCAAAAATATCATTTAAAAAAGAAAAACGCTCGAAATTTCGAGCGTTTTTCTTTTTAGATTTATCCTAAATATGTTTTTAAAATTTTACTTCTTGAAGTATGTTTTAATCTTCTAATAGCTTTTTCTTTAATTTGACGAACACGTTCACGAGTTAAATCAAATGTTTCGCCAATTTCTTCAAGAGTCATTGGGTGCGCATCACCTAAACCAAAGTATAACTGAACAACATCAGCTTCTCTAGGTGTTAACGTTTCTAATGCGCGCTCAATTTCAACTTTAAGCGATTCGTGTAATAATGCTCTATCTGGATTTGGAGATTCACCTGTATTTAAAACATCATATAAATTTGAATCTTCTCCCTCAATTAAAGGAGCATCCATAGATACGTGACGGCCAGAATTTTTCATAGATTCTTTCACGTCATTAATTGTCATATCTAATTTCTTTGCAATTTCTTCAGCAGAAGGAGGTCTTTCATTTTCTTGCTCTAAAAATGCGTACATTTTATTTATTTTGTTGATAGAGCCAATTTTATTTAAAGGTAAACGTACAATACGAGATTGTTCAGCTAATGCTTGTAAAATTGATTGTCTAATCCACCAAACAGCATAGGAAATAAATTTAAAACCACGAGTTTCGTCAAAACGTTTTGCGGCTTTAATTAAACCTAAATTTCCTTCGTTAATTAAATCTGGTAGTGTTAATCCTTGGTTTTGGTATTGTTTAGCTACCGATACAACAAAACGTAAGTTAGCTTTAGTTAATTTTTCTAATGCAGCTTGATCTCCAGCTCTAATACGTTGAGCTAATTCTACTTCCATTTCAGCAGTAATTAAATCAACTTTTCCTATTTCTTGTAAATACTTATCTAATGATGCGGTTTCTCTGTTAGTAACCTGTTTTGTAATTTTAAGTTGTCTCATTTAAGTAGCTAAAATATTTTTATTAATATATGGTGTACATTATATTATACGTAGTAATTTAATAAATGTTACAAAAAGAATGATAAAATATTAATTTCTTTATATATTATATAATTTTTGCATGAAAAAAGCTTCTCAAATTGAGAAGCTTTTAAAGTTATAATGAGATAATTATTTCTAATTAGTCTCTTGGTCTTGGTTTTCTATCTCTATCTCCACCACGACTGTCTCTTCCACGATTATCACGTCCACCGCTTCTGTTATCATCTCTTGGAGGTCTTTCTACAAATCCTTCAGGTTTTGGCATAAGTGCTTTTCTAGAAACTTTTTCTTTACGAGTTTTTGGATCTTTTCCAAAATATTTCACATCGAAAATATCTCCCATATTTACAACATCAGTAACATTGTCTGTTCGTTCCCAAGCTAATTCAGAAATGTGTAATAACACTTCATTACCAGGAGCGTCTATATATTCTACAACAGCACCAAAATCTAACATTTTTATTACTTTCACCTCATAAGCACTTCCAACGGCTGGTTTAAATAATAAAGAATCTATTTTAGCTAAAACGGCATCAATACCAGTTTGATTTGTACCTAAAATTTCAACAATTCCTTCTGTTGTAATTGGATCTTCGTTAATAACGATAGTACAACCAGTTTCTTTTTGTAATTCTTGAATTACTTTTCCACCAGGCCCAATTAAAGCGCCAATAAACTCATTTGGAATAGTTTTGGTAACCATTTTAGGAGCATGTGCTTTTACATCAGCATTTGGTACAGCAATTGTGTCTGTTATTTTTTCTAATATGTGTAATCTACCTTCACGTGCTTGTTTTAGTGCACTCACTAAAATTTCGTATGATAAACCTTTTACTTTAATGTCCATTTGACAAGCGGTAATACCATCAGCAGTACCAGTAACTTTAAAATCCATATCACCTAAATGATCTTCATCTCCTAAAATATCAGATAATACAGCATAACGATCACCATCAGAAATTAATCCCATTGCAATTCCTGAAACTGGTTTTTTTAGTTCTACACCTGCATCCATTAACGCCATTGTACCTGCACAAACCGTTGCCATTGAAGATGAACCGTTAGACTCTAACACTTCTGAAACTATACGTACTGTATAAGGGCAATTTTCAGAAATCATTCCTTTTAATGCACGTTGTGCTAAATTTCCATGACCAACTTCACGACGAGAAGTTCCTCTTAAAGGACGAGCTTCTCCTGTACAAAAAGGAGGGAAGTTATAATGTAAATAAAATGCTTCTTCACCTTGGTAAGTTGGCATATCAATTTTGTTAGCTTCTCTTGAAGTACCTAAAGTAACTGTTGCCAATGCTTGAGTTTCACCTCTTGTAAAAATTGATGAACCGTGTGTTGAAGGTAAGTAATCTACTTCACACCAAATAGGTCTAATATCAGTAGTTTTACGTCCATCTAAACGTAAACCTTCATTTAAAGTTAAATCGCGAATAGCGCTTTTTTCTGCTTTAGAATAATATTTAGAAATTAATGCACTTTTTTCAGCTAATTCTTCTTCAGTAAAGGTTGCTTTTACCTCATCTTTAATTGCTGCAAAAGCTGCGCTACGATCTTGTTTAGAACTCCCTGCTTTTGCAATATCATATACTTTTTGATAAGCAAAATCAGAAATTCTTTTAGCTAATTCTTCATCAGTAGCTTCAGTATCATACTCACGAGTTTCTTTTTTACCAAAAGCTTCAGCTAATGCTACTTGAGCAGCACATTGAATTTTAATAGCTTCATGAGCAAATTTAATAGCTTCTGCCATTTCTTCTTCACTACATTCATCCATTTCTCCTTCAACCATCATTACTGAATCAGCAGAAGCACCAACCATCATATCGATATCTGCTTCTTCTAGTTGTGCTCTACTTGGATTAATTACAAACTCACCATTTATTCTAGCTACACGAGCTTCAGAAATTGGCATTTCAAAAGGGAAATCACTTAATTGTATTGCTGCAGAAGCTGCTAAACCAGCTAAAGCATCAGGCATTACATTTTCATCAGAAGACATTAACTGAATCATTACTTGAGTTTCAGCATGGTAATCTTTTGGAAAAAGAGGGCGTAATACTCTATCAACTAAACGCATAGTTAATACTTCAGCGTCACTTGGTCTTGCTTCTCTTTTAAAGAAACCTCCAGGATAACGACCTGCTGCTGCAAATTTCTCACGGTAATCTACCGTTAATGGTAAAAAGTCAACTGAACTAGCTTTGTAATTAGATACTACTGTACATAATAACATTGCATCACCCATTTGAACTACAACTGAACCGTGTGCTTGTTTTGCTAATTTTCCTGTTTCTAAAGAGATAGTTCTTCCGTCTCCTAAGTCAATAATTTGTTTAAATACCTTTGGTATCATAAATAATGTTTTAATTTTAATTAAACAATTGGTTTTAGTTGTTGTGTTGCTTATGAACCAATGAAAAGTTTAATATATGCTTTCTTTAATGTGTTCTAAATTTTAAAAAAAAAGAGGCAAAATTTGCCTCTTTTTTGTGAAATTATTTTCTAATACCTAGTTCTTTAATTATTTCACGATATTTTACAATATCGTTTTTAATTAGGTAGTCAAGGAAATTTCTTCTTTTACCTACTAATTTTACCAATGAACGCTCTGTATTAAAATCTTTACGATTTCTTTTTAAGTGTTCTGTTAAGTGGTTAATTCTGAAAGTAAATAAGGCAATTTGACCTTCGGAAGAACCAGTATTTGTTGCTGATTCACCGTGTTTAGCAAAAATTTCTGCTTTTTTTTCTTTTGTTAAGTACATGCTAACATTAATTTTTATTAATTATTTTTATGTATGATCACTACACAACGTAGTAAACAGGCGGCAAAGATACTATTATTATTTTGATTTGCAATTAACTACGTAAGCAACTTATTTATTTTTAGTTGAAATTAAACCTTTTTAAATAATCAGGGTCTTAGATACAATAAAAGTTAATTTTTTGTTAAACCCATTAAAATATAATCTTATGAAAATTTTAAATTTAAAAATGTTAACATTTCTGTTTGTTAGCACTATGCTATTAGTTAGTTGTAATGATAATGATACTGTTGCAGTTTCTGACCCTATTACTGAACAAGAAGCTATTGCTTTAATTGAAGCAGACGATCTTTCCGATGAAGTAAATAATATTATTGATGATTTTTTGGTAGAAAACGAAGATTTTTCAAAAAGCTCTGAAACTGAAGGTAAAATGGAAAACTTTTTACCTTGTGTTACCAGAACTATTATACTAACATCTACAACAAAAACTGTAACGCTAGATTTTGGAGAAGGTTGCGAATTACCAAACGGAAATGTACTAAGTGGAAAAATTATAATGAGTTATGCCATTGATACAAATGTAAATTCCTTAACTATTTCACACACTTTTGAAAATTTTTATTTCAACGATATAAATGTTGAAGGCGGAAATACAATTGTAAGAATTAGAGAAAATGAGAATGGAAACCCTCAGTCAACAATTACTTTTGATACTACTTTAACTTGGTCTGATGGCGTTTTTGCGTCTAGAGAAGGAACAAAAACTAGAGAATGGATTGAAGGTTATGATACAAGAACTTTTGGAGATAATATATTTCTAATTACAGGAAATTGGACAACTACATTTAAAGACGGTACAGTATTGTCTGCAAATGTTTTAGAACCATTAAGACGTGAAATGGCTTGTAGGTTTATTGTAAGTGGAATTCTTGAACTACATAAGCAGGATAGAAGTGGTACTTTAAATTTTGGAGATGGAAGTTGTGATAACGTTGCAATCTTCACAAATGAAGCAGGTGTAGAAACTGAAGTTGTATTACGTAGAAATTAATAATTTTTTGAAAAATAGAAATAAAAAAAGCGAGCTGTAAATAGCTCACTTTTTTTATTTTCTAATTGGTAAATTTTGAATTAAATCAATATATAAATTTACTTGTTTTTTTAAATTTTTACGTTCTACAATTTTATCTAAAAATCCATGTTCTAGAACAAATTCTGAACGTTGAAATCCAGGAGGTAATTCTTTTCCTGTGGTATCTTTTACAACTCTCGGCCCTGCAAATGCCACTAAAGCATCAGGTTCGGCAATATTTATATCGCCTAACATTGCATATGAAGCGGTTGTTCCACCAGTTGTTGGGTCGGTACATAATGAAATGTAAGGAATATTAACTTCAGCAAGTTGTGCTAATTTAGCAGATGTTTTTACTAATTGCATTAAAGATATAGCGGCTTCCATCATTCTTGCACCACCTGATTTTGAAATCATTAAAAAAGGAACTTTATGTTTTATTGAATAATCAATTGCTCGTGCAATTTTTTCCCCAACAACACTTCCCATTGAACCACCAATGAAACTAAAATCCATTGCAGCTATCACTATATCTTTTCCAAAAGATTTACCAACAGCAGTTCTAACGGCGTCTTTTAAGTTTGTTTTTTCGTAGGCTTGTTTTAACCTATCAGTGTATTTTTTAGTATCAGTGAATTTTAAAGGGTCTTTAGATACCATATCTTTATCAAGTTCTTTGAACTTGTTTTCATCAAAAAGAATTTCAAAATACTCAGCACTTCCTATTTTTACATGATAACCGTCTTCTGGGCTAACATAATAGTTGAGTTTTAATTCTTCTGAATCTACAACTTTGCCGCTTGGCGTTTTGTACCATAATCCTTTGGGTACATCTTTTTTATCTTCAGTAAGTGTCTGAATTCCTTTATCCTTTCTTTTAAACCAAGATGACATAATGTTTTGTTTTAGTTGAAAATGGAGTGCAAATTACTAAAAAAAATAAAGAGAACATCTAAAAAAATATTCTCTTTACTAATTTAAATAGTTATTGTGGTGATTATAATGTGTTTACGCAATTTAAATCTTTAAATGCTTCAATTAAACGAGTTTTAAATGTTTCTTCACCTTTACGTAACCATCCACGTGGATCGTAATGTTTTTTATTTGGTAAATCAGATCCATCAGGGTTTCCTATTTGTGTTCTTAAATAGTCAATTTTATCATTCATATAATCTCTAATTCCTTCTGTAAAAGCAAATTGCATGTCAGTATCAATATTCATTTTAATAACACCATAACCAATAGCTTCTCTAATTTCTTCAAGAGTTGAACCTGAACCACCGTGGAATACAAAATCTACAGGGTTTGTTTCAGTTCCGTTTTCTTTTTCAATATACTTTTGAGAATTATCTAATATTTTTGGAGTTAATTTCACATTACCTGGTTTGTATACACCATGAACATTACCAAATGAAGCTGCAATGGTAAAATTATCGCTTACTTTTTTAAGTTCGTTATAAGCATACGCAACTTCTTCAGGTTGTGTATATAATTTTGAAACATCTACATCTGAATTATCAACACCATCTTCTTCACCACCAGTAATTCCTAATTCAATTTCTAGTGTCATTCCCATTTTGCTCATACGAGCTAAATAAGTTTTACAAATTTCAATATTTTCTTCTAAAGGTTCTTCAGATAAATCAATCATATGAGAACTATATAATGGAATTCCATTTTCTTTGTAAAATATCTCACCAGCATCTAATAATCCATCAATCCAAGGAAGTAATTTTTTTGAGCAATGATCTGTATGTAAAATTACTGGAACGCCATAAGCTTCAGCTAACGTATGAATGTGTTTTGCTCCAGCAACACCACCAGCTATGGCAGCTTTTTGACCTTCGTTAGATAACCCTTTTCCAGCGTTGAATTGAGCTCCACCATTTGAAAATTGTATAATTACTGGGGAATTTAACTCTTTTGCAGTTTCTAAAACAGTATTAATTGTATTTGATCCTATTACGTTTACTGCAGGTAATGCGAATTTTTTTTCTTTTGCTAATTTAAAAATTTCTTGTACTCCTTTACCTGTTGCAACTCCTGGTTTAATTGTATGGCTCATAATATTTTATGTAAAATTTGTATTGATAGCTTAATTCTAGCAAAATTAAGGAATTATAGCTGTTAAAAATATAATTAGGGAAGAAAAAAAACGAAATCGTAATAGTTTATTTAGAAAGGATAGCTTATACCAAAATTATAAACAGTTTTGTTGAAATTATAATTAGTGAACCATTTGTTTCCTTCAGGAAGGTAAGGTTCGTATGTTTTAAACCCTAAATCTAATCGTAATAAAATAAAACTTAAGTCGTATCTAATTCCAAATCCTGATCCAACGGCAATATCTTTTAAAGAATTAAAACCGTTAAACTTTGCTTCGGAAGAAGTTATAGTTGAGTTTGAAATATCCCAAATATTTCCAGCATCAACAAATAAAGCTCCTTTAATGCTGTTAATAACTTTAAATCTATATTCTAAACTGCTTATAAATTTTAAATTTCCCACATTAAATTCTAAGCCACTTTGTGTAGATCCTGGACCCAAATCATAAATTTTCCAAGCTCTTAAATCATTTGGACCTCCAATAAAATAACTTCTACTAAATGGTATTGTACTTGAATTACCATAAGGTATTGCTATACCTAAAGAACTTCTGAAAGCCAATACGTTTTCTAATGATAAATTCCAGAATTTTTTATATTCTAAATCGGTTCTTATATATTGAGCTATTGGTGTATTAAAAAATGTTTTTACATTATTTGCGTCTTTATTTGAAACGAATAAAGTTGTTAAATTTCCTGATGATACAATACGAGCTCTAAAAAAAGAGAAGTCAATATCTTTATAATTTTTACTATTGTTATACGTAAATGAGTATGAAATAGAAGGTATTAAAGCATCTTCAGTAATAATATTGTACCTATTTTTTATATTTTGAGCTATTTTAAATTCATTGGGGTTTGAAGCTTCAAAATTTGCATTAATGTTAGAGTTAATAAAGTCAATAACATTTGAAGTGTTTAAAGTTTCATTAAAATAGGTAGTAGCAATATTTTGTATTTCAACAAATTCTGAATTGTAAATATCAAAGTACGAGCTAACATTTGAATTTTGAATAAATTGAGCGTTTAAAAGTTGAAAACTATGTTTTTTAGTTAATGAAGATTCCCAAGTATAATCTACAATACCTGTATATTTTTGTTTATCTAAGCCAATATTTTTTTGCAAACTTGTACCTAATGTAAAAGTTGTTTTTGGCGATTTCTTTTTTGAAATAATTTTAGTTGGGTTAAATGGCACTAAAAACCTTGGAAGTTCTAAAGAAACATCACCACCAATTTCCCATGCATTTAATAAACTCTCATTATCAGCAGCATCTTTTGAATCTAAAAATGAGCCTTGAACAGAAAATTTTAAAATTTCTGATCCTTTAAAAATGTTTCTATTTAAAAACGATAACTTCCCTGAAACTCCAAGTTGTCTAATATTAGAGTGTGTCAACTCTGTATTAAAAGCTGTTGAATATTTTTCAAGAGGTGTTAAGTAAATGGAAGCTTCAAGCATATCATTTTCTAATTCAGTATATTTTATATCTACTGATCTAAAGTTTTTTAAACCTCTTAAGTTTTTCCGGGTCAATTCACGAGTTTCATCTTTGTATATAGAATTTGGTTCAATAAAAATTGAATTCAATAATATTTTAGGATTATACTTTAATTCTTCTTGTGCTAAAAATAAATATCCATTGTAATTTATACTGTCTTTAATGGGGTTTTCTTTTGTCTGTCTCTTATACACATCT
>SDWL01000419.1 GCA_004195315.1 Lutibacter sp. | reverse complement strand
TGATAATTTAGAACATGAACTAGAAGAATCTCAGCTAAAAGCCAAAGAAACTTCAAATAATATTTTAGAATCATTGTTTGATCAATTTCCTATTTCTGAAAAATATTATAGTAAATTCAAATTATTATATACTGAAAAAGCTGTAAAAGAGACTTTAACAGACTATTCGTTTATCTATGGTAAATGGATGCGAAATAATTTAGAAGAAGATTCAGAAAAAACACTAAATAATTTTACTGATAAAGTAAAAAAAGCGGAAGAAGAAAAACCAAAAACAATTTTAAAATCGAAAGCTGTTGAAGAAATAATTTCTGTTCAGGTTGATGTAAAACAACTGGAAGATGCTGTTTTGCAACATCAATTTGAAAAAGTTGAAACTGCAGAAGAATTTAGTGGAAATTTTAAAGATTTTGATGGAGATGATGACTTAGATGATCATTCAAATGCATTGGATGATGTTAATATGAAATATACGGTGCGAGTTGATGATACTGCACATTCAGTTTATCAGACTGATTTTATTGAAAATACTACGGTTTCTGAAAGTGCTGAAATTGATAGTAAAGGGTATCACATAAAATATGATGAATGGGATTATACAAAACGCTCTTATAAAGAAGATTTTTGTAAAGTGTACCCAAAAACATTGTTAAAAAATGATGTTGGATATTATAATAAAACGCTAAATAAAAATAGATCTACATTAGAAGGTTTAAGAAAAATGTTAACTGCTGTTAACAATAAATACCAACAACAAAGAAGACAAACTCAAGGTGAAGAATTTGACATTGATGCAATAACCGATTTGTTTGTTGATGTACATTCTGGCCATACGCCTTCAGAAAAAATTTATTTATCAAAACGTAAAAAAGAAAAAAATTTATCCATTTTGTTATTATTAGATATTAGTTTGTCTAGTGATGGTTATGCGGCTGGCAATAGGGTTATTGATGTTGAAAAGGAAGTTTCTATTTTATTTGGTGAAATTTTAAATGAATTTAATATAGATTTTTCTATAGATTGTTTTTATTCAAAAACAAGAAACCATTCTTCCTATTTAACAATTAAAGATTTTGATGAAGATTGGAGCAAAGCCAAATTTAAAGTTGGAGCTGTTGAACCAAGTGGTTATACAAGAATTGGAGCTGCTTTGCGACATTCTGGAGCCTTGTTAGACAAGCGAACTACAAAGAACAAATGGGTAATTCTATTATCAGATGGGAAACCAAATGATTATGATAAATATGAAGGTAAATACGGCGTAAATGATGTAAAACAAGCACTTAGAGAGTTAAATGAACGAAATATTAACTCCTACGCCTTGGCTATTGAAGCACAGGCAAAATATTATTTACCACAAATGTTTGGGCAAAATCATTATCAAATATTAACAACACCAGTTGAATTATTAAAATCAATGGTTCAATTGTATGAAAAAATTAAACATCAATCATAAATATATAATTATGAATATTACAAAAGAAAATACTGTAGCAGAAATTGTATCAAAAAAATTAGGATCAGACCATGTATTCAGTAAACATAAAATTGATTTCTGTTGTGGAGGCGAAATGACTTTAGAAGCTGCTTGTAAAGAAAGTGAAGTTGAGTTTGAAACCTTAAAACAAGAAATAGAAGCCATAAACACTAAAATTGGTGGAGAACATAGCTTAAATGATTTAGATATTAGTTCACTAATAGAACAAGCAAAAGAAGAGTATCATAATTATTTTGTTGAAACGTTCCCTCAAATTATGCCAATTGCCGCTAAAGTTGCAGAAGTTCATGCCTGTCTCTTATACACATCT
>SDWL01000418.1 GCA_004195315.1 Lutibacter sp. | reverse complement strand
AGATGTGTATAAGAGACAGGATTTATATATTCTTTTTTTGCTTCATTTTCTGATAAATGACTTAATTGAAACCAAGCATTTAATTTGAAAGAATTTTTTAATTGAATATTTCCTGATGGTTGCTCATAATTAGTTCCTTTTGTAGCTTGTTTATAATAAGCGTAAAAAGAAAGCATTATATCTGGGGCTAGTTTTATTTTTGTAATAGATGCAAATGCATAAGCCTCTTCAAATTCTATATTTAATTTCGTATTCATTAATTAAAAATTAAAAAGATTACAAGTTGGCTATTATTTGTTCGCCTCCTCGTACTTTGTCATTTAGTTTTACGTTAATCTTAGCATCTAAAGGTAAAAATAAATCAACACGAGATCCAAATTTAATGAAACCAGCGTCACTTCCTTGAACAACATTTTCGTTTTGTATTGCATAATTTACAATTCGTTTAGCTAAAGCGCCTGCAATTTGTCGGTAAAGTATTTCTCCAACAGTATCGTTTTCTAGAACAATTGTTGTGCGTTCATTTTCTTCGGATGCTTTTGGGTGCCAAGCAACTAAATATTTCCCAGGATGGTATTTACTATATTTTATTTTCCCAGTAATTGGGTATCTAGTTACGTGCACATTTATAGGAGACATAAAAATAGAAACCTGTAAACGTTTATCTTTAAAATATTCTTTTTCAAAAACCTCTTCAATAACTACTACTTTACCATCAACTGGTGCAATAATGTTATTTTCATTTAAAATAGTATTCCTTTTTGGATTTCTGAAAAATTGTAAAATTATAATGTAAAACACTAATAAAATACTAGCTAGCAATTTATTTAACCAGTTAATATCTATAAAATTTTCGATTAAAATAATTCCTACACCTAGAATAAGTGTTGAAATTAATATTATTTTAAAGCCTTCTTTATGAAACATAATTATTGTACAAATTGTAAGTAAATAAATATAAATGGTGCAGCAAAAATAACACTATCAAATCGATCTAAAAAACCACCGTGACCAGGAATAAAATTACTGCTATCTTTTACTCCAGCTTGCCTTTTAAACATTGATTCAATTAAATCTCCTAAGACTCCAAATATACTAACAATTCCTGCAATTACAATCCACTGCACTAATGAAAGTGTTGTAAACTGTTGTGCTAAAAAATAACTTAGAGTAAATGTGAAAAACATTCCACCAATAAACCCTTCAATTGTTTTATTTGGTGAAATACGTTCTAGGAGTTTATGTTTTCCGAAATTTTTACCTACTAAATAGGCAAAACTATCATTAGTCCAAAATAAAAGGAATACACCTAATATAGTTGTATTGACATAATTAAAAGAAGCATTTAAGAATGGGATTTTAACGATTAATGTAAATGGTACAACGATGTATATTATTGATAAAAATATTTTGCCTAAATGACTTATGACTTCTTCTTTTTTTGCGAATAGAATGGAGGCAAATGAAATGAAAATGGTTAAAAATAGTGCAACTCCTACGTATTCAAAGATCATTTTATTCGGAATATCGTCAACTCCTAAAATATTTCCAAAAACAAAAAGTAATGTTCCAATTAGATATGGAAATACACTTTTTAGTTGAATCATTTTTTTAAATTCATAAAGACAAAAGATCATTAGTATAAAAAAAAGAGAAATAAATAAAATTTTACTGTATAGAATTGAAAATATTAAGGTACTCGTAAAAATAACTCCTGCTGTCTCTTATACACATCT
>SDWL01000417.1 GCA_004195315.1 Lutibacter sp. | reverse complement strand
AGATGTGTATAAGAGACAGTAAAAGACTTATAAAACGAGATGGAATTTCTAAACAACAAATTTTTGATAGAATGAAACATCAACTTAATGATGATTTTAAGATAAAGAATTCAAATTTTGTTATTAGAAACAATACAATTAAGGATACAAAGCAACAAGTTTTTACTATTTATAATTTGATAAATGAGTCGTCTAACTTTTAGAAGATTTCATAATATATTGTTAAAATTTTATATTTTTTGTTAACTTACGTTAAAAATTAACATAATTACCATTAAAAGTTTATTTTTGAATAATGAGAAAAAGGATATTTGTACTCATCATTATTTTAATGAGTATTGCCTTAATTGGTATTATTTCAGTTCAAGTATTTTGGATTAAAAACACCATACAAATTACAGAGGAGCAATTTACATCGAATGTTAAATTTGCTTTGGCGAAAGTTTCAGATGATATTAAACAAAGAGAATTTGAAGAGTTTTACTTAAAATTATCTAATATTTATAAAGAAGGAGAAAAATTTAAGGAATCAGACATTCGAAATTTTATCTATGAAAAAACAGATAGTGTTAATAATGAGAAATTTACCTATTCTCAAAGTATAATTGAACAAAATTATAAAGTCCCAACCGAGTTCTTTGAAAATGATTCTATAGACTTTAAAGAAATTTTTAGTAAAGAACAAGTTGTAATTATAAAAGATCATATTTTAGATAATGATAATAGAATTAGTGCTCCCGAAGAAAGCTATATTAAAGTAGGAAGATTAGAAGGAGCTGAAAAATCATCGTTAGAAAGTGTTTTTGATGTTTCTGTAAGAAAACTTCCTATTCATGAAAGAGTTAGTAATAGAGAAATTACCTTTAGACTAAATAATGAACTTGCCAGTAGAGGGATAGATACAGATTTTAAATACGGTATTTATAGTAAAGGTTTGGCCACACAGGTAAAATCGGGTTATTTTAGAAAAGAAGCTGGGAAAAGCTATAAAGTACCAATGTTTGCAGATAGGGATGGCAATAGTAACTTTCAGCTGTTTGTTACATTTCCTGAGAAGAAAAATTTTATACTAGCATCAATTTATAAAATATTAGCACTTTCAGTTTTTTTTATTTTAATTATAATTTTAGCTTTTGTTAGCGCATTGTATCAATTGGTGAGGCAAAAACAGATTTCTGAAATAAAAACGGACTTTATTAATAATATGACACATGAGTTTAAAACTCCAATTGCAACAATAAATTTGGCTTTGGATGCCATTAAAAATCCTAAAATAATTGAGGATAAAGAAAAAGTATTGCGTTATGTTAAAATGATTCGGGAAGAAAATAAAAGGATGCATGCGCAAGTTGAAAATGTATTGAGGATTTCTAAATTAGAAAAAAATCAATTAGATGTTAGTAAGGAAAAAGTTGATGTTCACGACATAATAGAAGAAGCTATTACACACATTGACTTATTAGTGAAAGATAAAGGAGGTTCTATTAAAATGAATTTAAAAGCTAATTCAATTGATATTTTAGCGAATCAATTTCATTTTGTAAACGTAATTGTTAATATATTAGATAATGCTATTAAGTACTCTGAAGATGCTCCGAAAATTGAAATTCTAACTGAAAATTTAGATGAATACATTAAAATTAAAATTAAGGATAATGGTATTGGAATGAATAAGAGTGTTCAAAAGAACGTATTTAAAAAGTTTTATAGAGAAGAAAGAGGAAATATTCACAATGTGAAAGGTCATGGATTAGGACTTTCATACTGTCTCTTATACACATCT
>SDWL01000416.1 GCA_004195315.1 Lutibacter sp. | reverse complement strand
AGATGTGTATAAGAGACAGATTTATTTTTTGTAGATTCTACCAATTCCAGTTTGTTTAGAGTGGTTTTTGTAGTAAAAAAACCATAATTTATGAAAGCATTATTTTTTTCAATTTTATCTATAGTTCCACAAGAGTTACTTCCTAAGATTCGAATTTTATCATTAATTTTAAAAACATAATCAGCTTTTTGCTTTGCTTCTTTTTTTTCTTCAGTTTTTTTAATTTCTCTAACTTTAATTACTTCAACTAATACCTCAGTTTCTACAGTTTTTAGTTTCTTTTCAACTTTTTGTTTTTCAACTATTGCTTGTTTTTTTTGAACTTTTGTTTTAGCAACTGGTGGATTCTTTTTTAAATGCTTTGTTTTTTCTACTGTGACCCAATTATTAAAATCGGTTGTTAATTGTTTTTTATTATTATTTTGAAAGTATTTATGAAGCAATTCATTTGTTTTTCTTCCATAGGCAAGCATTTTTTGATTGCTATCATATAATTCCTGAAAACTTTCTAATTTTTCTTGAATTTTCGCTTGTTTTTCGGTTAAACTATCTGATTGTTCAATAGCTTTCGATTTTTCTTTTTCTAGCGTTTCTGAGTTTTTTTGTAACTTATTTCGCTCAATTTGAAGTTTAGAAATAGTTTTGTCTAATCGTACTTTTTCTCCATCAACTCTTTTTTTAGCTTTGTTAATTAAGCTAAATGGAATTCCGTTTTTTTGTGCAACTTCAAATGTAAAAGAACTACCAGCTTGGCCAATAAAAAGTTTGTATAAAGGCTCCAGTGTTTTTTCATCAAATTGCATATTGGCATTTGAAACATTTTCCAATTCACTTGCCAAAACTTTTAAATTAGCATAATGTGTTGTAATAATTCCAAACGCACCTTTCGTGTAAAATTCTTCTAAAAATATTTCGGCCAAAGCACCACCAAGTTCTGGATCACTTCCTGTTCCAAATTCATCAATTAAAAATAACGTACTATTATTACAATTTCTTAAAAAATTTCGCATATTTTTTAAACGATAACTATATGTACTTAGGTGGTTTTCAATTGATTGATTATCCCCAATGTCTGTTAATATTTTTTCAAAAAAACAAGTTTCCGAATGCTCATGAACAGGAATTAATAAGCCGCTTTGAAACATAACTTGCAGTAAGCCAATGGTTTTAAGTGAAATGCTTTTTCCACCTGCATTGGGCCCTGAAATAACTATAATTTGTTGCTGTTTATTTAACTCAAGTGTTTGTGGAACAGTCTTTAGTTTTTTTTCGTTGTTATTAACTAATAAAATTGGATGGTATGCATTTTTTAAATAAACTCTTTTTTCTGAAGTGATTTTTGGTAGATATGCGTTTATTTTGTGGGCGTATTTTGCTTTTGAAGCAACCACATCCAAGGTTGTTAAATAGCTTTGGTATGTAATTAAATTGGGTATATATTCTCTTAATGAATTTGTTAATTCTTTTAAAATTCTAATAATTTCTTGATGTTCATCATACAATAAGTTTTGAAGTTCTCTACTAAATTGCAACGTGGTTTCTGGTGCAATATAAACTATGCTTCCGGTTTTAGAGCTTCCTACTAAACTACCTTTTACTTTTCTTCTGTGCATTGCTGTTACTGCTAAAACACGCTGATTGTCAACCACAGATTCCCGTATTTCATCTAAATAACCAGCACCGCTATATTGACTTAAAGCTTTGGTGAAACTACTGCCAATTTTTGAACGGACAGAATTAATCTCTCTTCTAGTTTGTTTTAAATCTTCTGAAGCATTTTCATTTACTTCACCATATAAAGT
>SDWL01000046.1 GCA_004195315.1 Lutibacter sp. | reverse complement strand
AGATGTGTATAAGAGACAGTATTAGTAGCATCTAAAAAATTGAATATTGGTTGGAAACGCAATAGGAAGTTCATTTAAAAGGATGCATTATTATAAAATCTTTAACAGAAATTTCCAATTCTTTATAAAGTGCTTTCAACAATTCATGTTTTAGAGAGTAAGTTCCTTTATTTTGCTTGTAAACATCTAATTGATTTCTGGATCCAATATTACCATAAGGTATATCGCAAACTTTTTCAAAGAGTGTAATTATTTTTGCATCAAAAGATTGGTTTTTTACCCTTTTCAATAATATTTTGATATTTTGAATTCTTTAAGTTATTTTTTATACAATTCACAAACGCTTTTTATTGTTTCTAATATTGGTTCAAACTTATAATTAAGAGCTTTTATTATTTTTTCAGATGAATAATACTGTTTATTATGTATCGATTTTGAAGACTGTTTTGTTAACATTGGTTGCTTTCCTGTTAAAGTAGTTATTATTTTTTCTATTCTCCAACCTATAGCGCTCATTAGTTTTGAAACTTTTATAGAAGGAAGTTTTTTATCAAAATTTTCCGCAATTTGAAAAAACACTTCTTTAAAACTTACATTTTCTGAAACTAAAATATAACGTTCATTTTTTAGTTCACTATTCATTAATAAAATCATTGATTTCACCACATCACTTACAGAAACAAAGCCTGAAATTCCTTCAGAATAAAATGGCAATCCATTGTTAATTTTAGAAAAAATAGCTCCTGATCCGTTCTGCCAGAAACCCGCTCCTAAAATTACTCCTGGATTTACAACTACAACCTCAACATCTTCTTGTGAAGCTCTCCAAACTTCCATTTCAGCACCATATTTTGTAATAGCATAGCCGTAATTATTTGTCTCTGCATTCCATTCACAATCTTCATCAATAATTTTACTTTTTATAGATTTTTCAATGGTTGCAACAGAACTTACAAAACACAATTTTTTAACTTTTTTATCAATACAAAGATTCACAATGTTAGCTGTACCTTCTATATTAATTTTTCGCATTTTTGAATAATCTTTCGGATTAAAAGAAACCAAAGCTGCGGAATGATACACTTCCGTAACATTTTTAAATGCTTTTTCTAAAAAATAAATATCTCTTATATCAGCTTCAATCCATTCAATTTTTTTAAAAATAGTTTCGAAATCATCCGAATAATAACTAAAAACATTTTTTACAGCTTTTAAATTGCTGTTTTTTCTATGAATAGCTTTTACGCTTTCATTTTCTAATAATAGATGATACAATAAATGCGCACCTACCAATCCTGTTCCTCCTGTTACTAAAATCATAAAACGAAAGTATAAAAAATGTTTGGGTATTTAACATTGTATTCTGTATAAAAAACTAATAATTAAACATAGTAACTAACGACTAAAATTTTATCTTTGCTGAAATTAAAAAATTTGATAATGAATTTTGTTGAAGAACTACGTTGGAGAGGTATGTTACACGATATTATGCCCGAAACAGAAGAATACCTATTAAAAAATAAAACTACTGGCTATATTGGATTTGATCCAACTGCTGATTCTTTGCATATTGGAAGTTTAGTGCCTATTATTATATTAATGCATTTTCAAAAAGCTGGACATAACCCTATGGCTTTAGTTGGAGGAGCTACTGGAATGGTTGGCGATCCTTCTGGGAAATCTGACGAACGTAATTTGTTAGATGAAGAAACATTAAATAAAAATGTTAATGGTGTAAAAGGACAACTAGCTCGTTTCTTAAACTTTGATAGTAATTCTGAAAATGCAGCTGAACTAGTGAATAATTACGATTGGATGAAAGACATTTCATTAATCGATTTTGTACGTGATGTAGGAAAACATATTACTGTTAACTACATGATGGCTAAGGATTCTGTAAAAAAACGATTTGACCCTGATTCAAAAACTGGAATGAGTTTTACTGAATTCACCTATCAATTATTTCAAGGTTACGATTTCTACCATTTATACAAAGAGAAAAATTGTGTACTTCAAATGGGAGGCTCTGATCAGTGGGGAAATATTACAACCGGAACTGAACTTGTAAGAAGAATGGGGCAAGGTAAAGCTTACGCTTTAACCTGTAAATTAATTACGAAAGCTGATGGAACTAAATTTGGTAAAACTGCAGGAGGAAATGTTTGGTTAGATTCTAATAGAACTTCTCCATACAAATATTACCAATACTGGTTAAACTCATCTGATGAAGATTCGGAAAAGTATATTAAAATATTTACTTTTTTAGATAAAGAAACTATTGAAAAGTTAATAGCAGAACATAAAGAAGCACCACACGCGCGTATTCTTCAAAAGAAAATTGGAGAAGAAGTGACTATTATGACGCATGGTAAAGAAGCATACGAAAATGCTATAAAAGCATCAAATATCTTATTTGGAAAATCTACTGCTCAAGATTTAAAATCTCTAGATGAACAAACATTTTTAGATGTTTTTGATGGTGTTCCGCAAGCTGAAATTGAACGTTCAACTATTGAAAACGGACTAGAAATTGTACCAGCATTTTCAGATACAGGATTTTTAAAATCGAATGGAGAGGTTAGAAGAGCTTTAGGTGAAAACTCAATTTCTGTTAATAAAGAAAAAGTAAAGGAAGATTTTGTAATTACAGCTTCCGATTTAATTGCTGATAAATTTGTGTTGTTACAACGCGGTAAAAAAAGTTATTTTTTATTAAAAGTAATCTAGTTGCTATTCCTGTAAAAGGAATAATATTTACAAATACTTATAAAAAGACTACTGAAAAGTGGTCTTTTTTTAGCATCTAGCTGAACTTGATTCAGCATGACAATAATAATGCGACCCTGAAATAAGTTCAGGCTGACGTACTATTTTATAAATACATTTTATTTCAACACCATTAAATTACAACCTCTAATATCAGAGTCATCAAAACGTCCTAAAACTTCAAAAGTTCCGTTTGTATAGGTTTTTCCCAAATCTTGTGTTGCTATAAACGAACAGGAGTTGATATTTGCTAAATCAATCACATTAATCCCCCCAGATTTTCCTTCTGGTAAAATAGTTAACGCATCTTCGGTGTCACGTGTTAAAACTTTCATCCAAGGTGGGCATTCAAAAATGCCATTTCCTTTAGAATACGCCTGACTTAATAATTCGGTCATACCATATTCCGAATGAATTTTTTCAACCCCAAAACCACTGCATAAAACTTGGTGTAATTCTTCTCTAATTAATTCTTTTCTTCTCCCTTTCATTCCACCAGTTTCCATAATTATGGTGTTTTTCAACTTAAAATTGAACATTTCAACCAAATCTAACAATGCGAAAGAAACTCCAATAAGTAGCACTTTTTCATTATTTTTATCTAATTCTATCAAAACTTTACTTAATTCGTCTAAATTATTTAAATAAAATCCACTTTTAGGTTTGTTAGATTTTTTAATAAAATCATTTACCATATAAATTAAGGAAGATCCATCACGTTCTAAATAAGATGGTAATAATGCTAAAACGTTATAATCTTCAATAGAACCATAAAAATTTTCAAAAGCTTTTGTAAAACTTTTTTCATAGATAGATAAATCTGTAATATAGTGCTTACTTTGAGTGTTTCCAGTAGTTCCACTACTCAAAAAAATACGTTTAACATCTTCTTTTGAAGAAATAATTTGATGTGATTTAAAAAATTGAATTGGTAAAAAAGGAATTTGATTGATCCTTTCAACATTCTTAATGTCAACCTTTAACAGATTCAAAAACTCATTATAAACAGCGCAATTTTTAGCTTGATATTGAAAAATTTCAATGGCAATTTTTTCAAAATCATTGATAGTATGAATGTTAAAAATGCTATTTCTTTTCATAAATTCTGGGAAACAACACAAAAGTAATGTAAATTTACGCAACCTATTATCTTTATAGGTATCTAATTAATAATTAAAACAGTTGCTTTTGAGTTTAAATGAGCTCGTAAAACAATGTGCAAAAAACGACCGAAGGGCACAAGAAGAAATTTACCAACTTTTTTCTGGTAAGTTGTTCTCTATATGCTTAAAGTACTCTAAAAATAAACATGAAGCTCAAGATAATTTTCAAGATGGTTTTATTACCATTTTCGATAAAATTGAGCAGTTTAAATTTAAAGGTTCTTTTGAAGGTTGGTTAAAGCGTGTAATGGTGAACACCATTCTTTTAAAATATAGACAAAAGAACGTGTTAAACCTAGTTACTGAAGAGATACCAGATGAAGTGATTGTTGACATTGATGATGATGAAGTTTCTTTAGATTTTTTATTAAATCTAATACAGGGGTTGCCTGACAGATACAGAATGGTTTTTAACCTATATGTTTTGGATGGATTTTCTCATAAAGAAATTTCTAAAATGTTGCAAATTGCTGAAGGCACATCAAAATCAAATTTAGCCCGAGCAAGAGCCATTTTAAAACAAAAAATTGAAAAACATCAAGAAAGTCAATTATCTATTTAAGATTATAAGATACTAGTGAGAGATTTAAAAAATATTGATAGACTATTCCAAGAGAATTTAAAAGACTTTGAGGTTTCCCCACCTGTTAAAGCATGGCGTGCTATTGAAAAACAATTGGCTAAACCTTCAAAAAAACGTCACATACCTTTTTGGTTTAAAATTTCAAGTATTGCAGCATTGTTTGCTTTACTTTTTAGTGTTGGTACTATTTATTTTTTACCAACCTCAAATTTAACCAAAACTATTCTTCCAAAGAACAATGAACTTCCTCAAGAAATAGATAATAAGGAAAGTGTAATAAGCACAACTTTAGCAACAAAAAAATCTCCCTTAAATAAAACTAAAATTGATTCAGCCTTAGAATTAAAAAGTAATGGTGGTTTTGCTAATTTAAATGCTATTATTAATAAAAACAATGGAAACACTTCTGAAGAACCATCAGAAATTGAAAAAAATTCAAGTATATCTTACTTAGCTGATGCCGCAAATTTACCATTGCAAAATAATACAGTTGTTAAAGTGGAAAGTAAGGATTTTTTAAACGGAAAACTTACAGTTGCTACCATTTTTGCGCCAATTTTCATCAATTCATTTGGCGATGGATCTGGAGTTGACTCCCAGTTTAAAGAAAATCCAACTTCTGGGAATTCATCCTATTCTTATGGTGTAAAAGTCGCATACAAACTTAACCGTAAATTTAGTGTGCAATCAGGTGTTAATCTTATTAATTTGGGGTATACAACAGGTGGAATTTATGTTACGCCAGGTGTTTCAGTTATCGGTTTTTCTAATTTATCTAATAATTCTATTTTAGCTAAAAGTGAAAATATATCATCCAAAGAAATTGATAATTCAGGAAGTTTAAATCAGGTTTTTGGTTATGTTGAAATTCCTGTTGAAGTAAAATATAATGTTGTAAATGGGAAACTTGGGTTAAATGTAGTTGGTGGTTTTAGTACGCTTCTTTTAAATAGAGATGAAGTTTTTATTGAAACCAATAATTTTTCTCAAAGTTTAGGTTCATCAAACAATTTAAGATCGGTAAACTTTAGTGGTAATATTGGTTTAGATATAGATTATTCTATTCATAAAAATTTATTCATTAATATATCTCCAATGTTTAAAGTTCAAACAAATACCTTTTCTAAAAACTCTGGTAGTATTCAACCATATTACTTAGGAGTTTATACAGGTTTAAATTATAAGTTTTAGTTGGTTTATTATTTGGTTGGTTACCAAATATTGAATGAAGAAAGCCGTTTCAAATTTGAAGCGGCTTTTCTTTTAAAAACATTTATTATTTGTAATTTTACATAAATTTAAATTAAAACATATCCAACCTATGGAATATATAACAATAGAAAAAACAATTGAAAAAGCACTTATAAGATTAGGTGTGAAAGAATTAAATCAAGGAACTTCAACTGGGTCAAATTTCTTTGGAAATGGTGAAGTACTTGAATCATATTCTCCAGTAGACGGGAACTTAATTGGAAAAGTTACTACAACCACAAAAGACGATTTTGAAAAAGTTATGGAGACTGCTCAAAGCGCTTTTAAAACTTGGAGACTAAAACCAGCACCTCTTCGTGGTGAAATTGTTCGTCAGTTTGGCGAAAAATTACGAGAGTTAAAACAACCATTAGGAGAATTAGTTTCTTATGAAATGGGAAAATCGTTACAAGAAGGCTTAGGTGAAGTTCAAGAAATGATAGATATCTGTGACTTTGCTGTTGGCTTGTCTCGTCAATTAAACGGTTCTACATTGCACTCTGAACGTCCTGGTCATAGAATGTACGATCAATACCATCCACTTGGAATTGTTGGAATTATTTCTGCTTTTAACTTCCCCGTAGCTGTTTGGGCTTGGAATACGGCTTTAGCTTGGATTGCTGGCGATGTTTGTGTTTGGAAAGCTTCTGAAAAAGCTCCTTTATGTAGTATTGCTTGTCAAAATATAATTGCTGATGTTCTAAAAGATAATAATTTACCTGAAGGAATATCGTGCATAGTAAATGGAGATTATAAAGTAGGTGAATACATGACTACAGATAAACGCATTCCATTAATTTCGGCAACTGGCTCAATAAGAATGGGTAAAATTGTTGCTAAAACTATTGCTGAACGTTTAGGTAGAAGTTTATTAGAATTAGGAGGAAACAATGCCATTATTGTAACGCCAGATGCTGATATTAAAATGACTATTATTGGTGCTGTGTTTGGCGCTGTTGGAACTGCAGGACAACGTTGTACATCTACACGTAGATTAATTATTCATGAATCTATGTATGATAAAGTAAAAAATACGTTGGTTGATGCTTATAAACAATTACGTATTGGAAACCCGCTAGATGAAAATAATCATGTTGGGCCGCTAATTGATAAAGATGCCGTAAAGATGTACAAAAACGCCTTACAAAAAGTAGTTGAAGAAGGTGGAAACTTAATTGTTGAAGGTGGTGTTTTAAATGGTGAAGGTTACGAAAGTGGATGTTATGTTAAACCTGCTATTGCCGAAGCTGAAAATCATTTTGAAATTGTTCAAAACGAAACATTTGCACCCGTTTTATATTTATTAAAATACAGCGGAGATGTTCACAATGCCATTGAAATTCAAAATGGTGTAGTTCAAGGATTATCGTCTGCAATTATGACAAATAATTTACGTGAAGCAGAAGCATTCTTATCACAAGCGGGCTCAGATTGTGGTATTGCAAACATAAATATTGGAACTTCAGGAGCTGAAATTGGAGGTGCTTTTGGTGGTGAAAAAGAAACTGGGGGTGGAAGAGAATCTGGTTCTGATGCTTGGAAAGTATATATGAGACGTCAAACAAATACAATTAATTATACTACAGAGCTTCCTTTAGCACAAGGTATAAAATTTGATTTATAATAGTTTTATAACTATATTTTATTAAAAAAGGTGAAGCTTAAAAGCTTCACCTTTTTTAAATTCTTAATTCAACTAATTTTTACAGTATTTTCAATAATCTTCAAATTATAAAAAAACAGTAACCAAAAGATTATAAGCATTTTATAAAAGGGTTTATTAATTAATAAACAATCTGTTTTAATCAAAAATATTTAGTTATATTTGTAATTACCCTAATAATAAGTTATTAACCCTTTGAGAAACCCCGAAAATGTTAAAAAAATCGCTATTTTTTTTAGTTTTATTGTCTGTTTCGGTAATTGCATCTAATTACTTAAATAAGTATGCTAAATTAAATCATAAAGAAACCAACAATCAGTTTGTGTTAGCTAATGTTGCACAAAACGCAATCTTAATACCTTTTAATACAGAAATTGATACTGAAAATCCTGAAAAAGTATTAGCAGGTACTTTTACAATAACAGCACAAGAAAGTATAGTACATGTTTGTAACCAAAATGCTGGTGCTACCGCTACATTTACTTTTGATTACACATCAACTATTGATTATGATGAAACAACTAATTTCACTATAACAGCTGCAAGTCCTGAAATTGCTAGTGCAACATTTACATTTACTCCGGTAACTTTAACTACTGGACCTACAACTTTTACTTTAGAGATTAGTGATATAGATTTGGTACCGATAGGTTCTTATACTTTTAACGTAGTTGGAACTGGAGATGGCGGAATTGGTCATGTAGAAACTATACCGCTAACTTTAGAAGTAGATGGTTTCGCAGTTGGGCCATCAATACCATCATTACCAGCTAACGGAGCTACTAATATTCCTGTTACTAATATAACATTTACAGAAATTCCTGGAGCCAATACTGATTACTTTACCTTACAAGTATCTGAAGATCCTACATTTCCTTTTCCTTCATTGGTTATAGATAAAAAAATAACAAGTGGTAACTCATACCTAAGTCTTACTACTTTAAAATATAGCACTGTTTATTATTGGCGTGTTAAACCTCAAAATCATTGCGATTCAGGAACTTGGTCTCCAGTACAAAGTTTTCAAACTGAAATTTTTGTATCTAATTGTACTGATAACATTGGGGGCATAAATATTCCTCTTCCAAATATTACTTCAACTACTGATGTTATAGCTGTTGTACCAAACATAACGATAAGTGATGTTAATGTTACGATGGATATTTCGCATAATTTCTCTGGAGATTTAACTCTTACTTTAATATCACCAATGGGAACTAGAGTTATATTAAACGATAAAACTTGTGGTACGCAACCTGAAATAAATGTGATTTTTGATGATGATGCTTCTTTTGATTATGATTGTTTTATAACTACTAGCGCTAGGCCAATAGGTTCTTTAGCTGATTTTAATGGAGAAGATTCTGTTGGGAATTGGACTTTAGAAATCATTGACAATGATACAGACTTTTCTTCGGGGACCCTTAATAGTTGGACACTAAATCTTTGTGAAAGTTTACCTGGTTCTTCAACCAATTCTGTTCTTTCTCCACATAATGATTTTAATTTTATTGCGGGTAACGCAGGGTCTGACATTGTACCATTACATTTGGAAGCTACAAGTGCAGGATCTTCATCTGCGCAACAAGTATTTACTTTAACGCAATTACCAGCTTATACACTATTTAAAAGTGGCGTTGCTTTTACTACAGTTGGTCAAACTTTTACACAAGAAGACATTAATAATAATTTAATAACCTACGATAACACAGCTTCTGCTATTGAAACAGACACTTTTATAGTTAATATTACCAATGCAACCAGTGGTTTTTTAGGAAATCAGACAATTACAATAAACCTTCAAACAAATACTTCATTAGGAGTTGATGACGAATTTTTTGGAAAAACAGGTATTTCTGTATATCCAACTGTTTCAGATGGTAATTTTAACATACGATCTAACCAATACCTAGGTAAAACTAGGGTAGAATTGTATACAATAACGGGATTAAAAGTGTATACTCAAGAATTTGATTTTAACAATAATAATGTAAAACAACTTGAAGTACCTTATTTAACTACAGGAATTTATATCTTAAAATTAACTACAGATACTTTAGAAGGAAGCCAAAAAATAATTATTAGGTAAATTTTACAATTTGTATGGTTAACGTTTTTAATTTTTCCTGAAAATAAAGGAAATTAATCTTGGTATTTCATTTTCATTTAAATTGTCAAACTGCTCCTGAATTTCTACTAATGTAAATCCATTATTATTGGCGGTAATTAAATATTCAGAAATATGGTGCGTATAAACTTCTAGCACTTCAGTTCCATTTTCTGATTCATATCTAGCTTTACTTCCTAAATATCTGTCTCTTATACACATCT
>SDWL01000415.1 GCA_004195315.1 Lutibacter sp. | reverse complement strand
AGATGTGTATAAGAGACAGATATTAATGAAAGGTTGATTGCTGTTGTAGTATGGCCTGCTAAATAAATAAGTGTGTTAAATACTGTAACACCCAAAAATGAAACAATTGAAATATATAATTTATTTCTTTTGAGAATATACCAATCTGCAATTAGTTGTTTTATAGTAAATGGGAATAATACCAGTACTGCAACAAACCATCTCCAAAAAGCTAGACTTATTGGAAGGATACTTTCATTAAGATCTCTTGCAATAATAAAGTTCCCTGACCAAATTGCCGTAGCGCACAACGCAAAAAAATAGCCTAAAAATAATTGTTTGTTTTGTTTGAAGTCTTTCAAATTATGATCTCTTCAATTTTATGAAATATTTCAGAAGTAGGAATTTCAAAATCAAACCAGTGAATAGTTGTGTCTTTTTTATTCCAGGTTACTTGCCGTTTGGAAAATCTTCGTGTGTTTTTTTTAATTTCACTTTTAGCAAATTCTAAAGTGCAATTTCCGTCAAAATAGTTAAAAAGCTCTCTATATCCGACTGTTTGTAATGCGTTTAAATTTTTATGTTCGTATAATTTTTTAGCTTCTTCTAACAAGCCTTCCTCAAACATTATATCTACTCGTTTATTAATACGATTGTACATAATTTCTCTCTCTGCAGTTAAGCCAATTTTAATGGGAATAAAATTACGTTTCTCTTTATTTTTATTTTTAAATGAAGAATAAGGTTTTCCTGTTCCAATGCAAATTTCTAAAGCTCTAATTAATCTGTGTGGATTTTCAACTTCAATAGTGTTATAGGACTCTATGTCTAATTTTTTTAATTGATTTTGAAGTTGTTTTAGCTCACCTTTTTCTATTTGTTTATTTAGATTTTCTCTAATTTCTGGATTTACTTCAGGAAAATAATCCAATCCATCAATTACAGCGTTTGTGTATAAACCACTTCCGCCAACCATAATTACCACCTTATTTTTTGAAAATAATTCTTCTAATTTTCGAAGAGCATCTTTTTCAAATTGCCCAACACTATAATCTTCAAAAATTGATCTGTTTTGAATAAAATGATGAGGAGCAGCATTTAATTCTTCCGAAGATGGAACTGCAGTTCCAATTTTCATTTCTTTATAAAACTGACGAGAATCACATGAAATAATCTCTGTATTAAAATGTAGTGCTAATTTTATACTTAAAGCTGTTTTACCTATTGCTGTAGCACCAACTACTGTTATTAAATAATTACCCATTGCCTAATTTTTCTCCACATTTTTGGCAAAATTTCGCATTGTCAAAGTGTTTCTCATATGAACAATTAGAACAACATTGCGTGTTAGTTGGAATTTTAGTAGTACGAGCCATTTCAGAGGTTACAATACCTGTAGGAACTGCAATAATTCCATAACCCAATATCATAACAATACTTGCTATAAACTGTCCAAAAGGTGTATGTGGAGCTAAATCACCATAACCAACCGTAGTTAAAGTAACAATTGCCCAATACATACTGTGAGGAATACTAGTAAAACCATTTTCAGGACCTTCAATTAAATACATTATAGTTCCTAAAATAATAGTAAGTACCATTACACTAAATAAAAATACGGCAATTTTAATTCTACTTGCTCTTAATGAAGCCATTAAATTTATTGAAGCACCTAAATATCTTGTCAATTTTAATATTCTAAACACTCTCAATAAACGCAACGCTCGTAAAGAAATTAAAACTTGGGTTCCCATAAAAAATAGGGATAAATACCTGTCTCTTATACACATCT
>SDWL01000045.1 GCA_004195315.1 Lutibacter sp. | reverse complement strand
AGATGTGTATAAGAGACAGTATCATAACTCCTAAAGATTTTGGTTGGTATGGCAAAATTAATTCTAAAAAATTAAAACCCATTTTAACAGAAAAATACGATTTGTTAATTAATTACAGTAAAGTTGATAATTTGTACAGCAACTTACTATTATTGCAATGTAAAGTTGGTTTTAGAGTCGGTTTTAAGCACTTAGATAGCCGTTTTTATGATTTGACAATTGACTGTGAATTAAGTGATTTAAAACTATTTAACAAAGAGTTATTAAAGTATTTAAAAATTTTAAACAAAATATAATGCAAGAATTGATAGGAGCAGGAGTAGCGCTGGTAACGCCTTTTAATGATGATAAATCGGTTGATTTTGAAGGGTTAAAACGTTTGGTAAACTATCAAATAGATAATGGTATTAATTATTTAGTTGTTTTAGGAACTACAGGTGAGCCAGCTACCTTGACTTCAGAAGAAAAAGAGGAAATTAAAGCCACTATTGTTAAAGAAAATAAAGGAAGGCTTCCTATTGTTTTGGGAATTGGAGGGAATAATACCTTGGCAATTGTTGAAGAATTAAAATCTACTGATTTGTCTGATTATTGTGCTATACTTTCAGTTTCACCATATTATAATAAACCTACACAAGAAGGAATTTATCAGCATTTTAAAGCAATTTCTGAAGCAAGTACAAAGCCTATAATTTTATATAATGTTCCAAGCAGAACAGGTGTAAATGTTTTACCAAGTACTGTAATTAGAATTGCACAAGATTTTAAAAATATTGTAGCGGTAAAAGAAGCTGCCGGCGATATTGTACAAGCAATGCGTTTAGTACAGCACAAACCAGAAGGTTTTTTAGTAATTTCTGGAGATGATATGATTGCGTTACCAATGGTTTCTGCAGGAGGTTCAGGCGTAATATCTGTAATAGGACAAGGTTTACCTAAAGATTTTTCAGAAATGATTCAACAAGGATTAAATGGAAATGTAAATGAAGCGAATGCGATACATTATAAAGTAATGGAAAGTATAGATTACATTTTTGAAGAAGGAAACCCTGCCGGTATAAAAGCACTTCTAAAAAAGCTAAATATTTGTTCTGAAAACGTGCGCTTACCATTAGTAAATGCTTCTTGTGATTTACAAGAAAAAATAAATACCTTTGCAGCTAACTATTAGATGTTTTTTTCTGATGGTTTTTTAACTGTAAATTCACAACATTAAATATAAATACTATGTTATCAGAAAAAATGCAATCCATTTTAAATAAACAAATAAGAATAGAAGCTGAATCTTCTCAAATATATTTAGCAATGGCTTCTTGGGCAGAACAAAAAGGTTTAGAAGGTACCTCACAATTTATGTATGCACAATCAGATGAAGAAAGAATGCACATGCTTAAATTATTTAAGTATATAAATGAACGTGGTGGACATGCACAAGTTACTGAATTAAGTGCTCCTTCACTTGAATTTGGTTCTATAAAAGAAATGTTTGAAACGTTGTTTAGACACGAAGTATTTGTATCACAAAGCATTAATGAATTGGTGCATATTTCTTTAGAAGAAAAAGATTACGCTACACATAATTTTTTACAATGGTATGTAGCAGAGCAAATTGAAGAAGAAGCTCAAGCAAGAACTATTTTAGATAAAATCAATTTAATTGGTGATGATAAAGGTGGTTTATATTTGTTTGATAATGATATTAAGCAGCTTACAATTGTGAGTTCTGTTGCTCCTTCTGCATAATTATTAACAAACAATTAAGATTATTAAGCAATATTTATTCTAAAAGCGAGTTATTTTTGTGACTTCTTGAACTATAAAAATCATTTTAATAATCCATTTTAAATAACTAATTTTGCCAAATGCAAAAAATTAAAATTTATATTTTCATTTTATTGGTAGCTGTAGGAGTTTCTTCTTGTAGTGAATATCAAAAAGTATTGAATAAAGGTTCTGTTGAAAAGCAATATGAAATGGCTACAAAACTGTATGAATCTCAGAAATACAATAAATCCATACAATTGTTTGAGAAAATTACACCAAATTACAGAGGGAAACCTCAAATGGAACGTATTCAATATATGGTAGCGCAAGCACATTATAATACAAAACAATACACTTTAGCAGCATATTATTTTGATAAGTTTGTAAAAAACTACCCAAAAAGTTCAAAAATAGAGGAGGCAGCATATTTATCTGCTCATAGTTATTATTTAGCTTCGCCTATATTTAGCTTAGATCAAAAAGACACATATGAAGCTATTACTGCAATGCAAAATTTTATTTTTAAATACCCAAATTCACCTAATATAGCAGATGCAAATAAATATGTAGAAGAGTTAACTGGTAAATTAGAAAAAAAATCGTTTGAGATAGCCAAACAATATTATCATACAATGGATTATATTGCAGCAATTGTTGCATTTGATAATTTGTTGTCAGATTATTTAGGTACATCATATAAAGAAGAAGCTTTATATTTCAAATTTAAATCAGCTTATGAATTAGCTATAAAAAGTTATTTTACAAAAAAAGAAGAAAGGCTTAATGAAGCTGTTAAAATGCATGAAAGATTAAAACGAAGCTTTTCAAACTCAAAGTATTTAGAGGAAACTGAAAAATTACTAACAAACGTAAAGGAAGAATTAAATTCTTTAACAACATTAAAAACAGAAACTAATGGATTATAAAAACTCAAAAGCTGCAAATACAACTGTAACTTACGACAAAAATGAAATTGAAGCTCCAACTGAAAATATTTATGAAGCTATTACAATTATAGCTAAAAGAGCTGAGCAAATTAGTGTTGATTTAAAAAATGAACTAGTTGAAAAATTAGAAGAATTTGCAACATACACAGATAGTTTAGACGAAGTTTTTGAAAATAAAGAACAAATTGAAGTTTCTAAATTTTACGAAAAATTGCCTAAATCAACTTCAATAGCAGTTCAAGAGTGGGTTGAAGGTAAAATTTACCACAGAAATCCAGAAACAATACAAGAGTAAATGTCAGTTTTAAGCGGTAAAAATATACTTTTAGGTGTAACCGCCGGTATTGCTGCTTATAAAACAGCACATTTAGTACGACTTTTTATTAAAGCAGGTGCACATGTTAAAGTTGTTATGACACCTGCTTCTAAAGATTTTGTGACTCCACTTACACTATCAACACTTTCCCAAAATCCTGTTTATTCAACTTTTTTTGATAAAAGTGATGAAGAGAACGAAGAGTGGAATAGCCATGTAGAATTAGGTCTTTGGGCCGATTTTATGATTGTTGCTCCGGCAACGGCAAATACATTGTCTAAAATGGCAAATGGTGTTTGCGATAATTTGTTGCTAGCTGTTTACTTATCTGCAAAATGTAAAGTATATTTTGCACCTACAATGGATTTAGATATGTATAAACACCCAACTACTAAAGCTAATATTGAGAAGTTGAAAAACTTTGGAAATGTATTTATAGCTCCATCAAGTGGTTTTTTAGCAAGTGGTTTAACAGGTGAGGGCAGAATGGAAGAACCTGAAAATATTGTGTCATTTATTGAAAATGATATTGTAAAAGATTTACCACTGTATCATAAAAGTGTTTTAATAACTGCAGGTCCAACATATGAAGCCATAGACCCAGTTCGTTTTATTGGAAATCATTCTTCTGGTAAAATGGGATTTGAACTAGCTAAGACTGCGGCTAATTTAGGTGCTCAAGTTTATTTAATTACAGGACCTTCTAGTGAAAAAGTTTCACATTCTTTAATTCATAGAATTGATGTAGTAAGTGCTGAAGAAATGTATACAGAAGTTCATAAAATATATCCATCAACAACTATAGCAATTCTTTCTGCAGCTGTTGCAGATTATAAACCAAAAATTGTTGCTGAAAATAAAATTAAAAAATCAACCAATACAATGACTATTGAATTGGTAAAAACACAGGATATATTAGCTTCACTAGGAGAAATAAAAAAAGACCAATTTTTAGTTGGTTTTGCTCTAGAAACTAATAACGAAATTGAAAACGCAACTGCTAAATTAAAGAAGAAAAATTTAGATTTAATTGTACTTAATTCTTTACAAGATAAAGGTGCCGGATTTAAAAAAGAAACAAATAAAGTAACTATTATTGATAAATTCGAAAAAAATTCAGAATTTAGTCTAAAATCTAAAGCAGAAGTTGCCAAAGATATATTTAATGAAATTTTGAATAGAATTTATGCGTAAAATACTTCAAATACTAGTTATTCTTTTTACTGTTATACAAGTAAAATCTCAAGAGTTAAGTTGTTCTATAACTGTGAATTCGGATAAAATACCAGGCTCTAATAAGCAAATATTTACAACTTTAGAAAATACTTTAAATGAATTTGTGAATCAAACTCGTTGGGCAAATTCTAATTATAAACCTCAAGAACGTATAAATTGTAATTTAACAATAACTATTTTAGAGCAAAACGGTAACGATTTTAAAGGTCATATTCAAATACAATCATCTCGTCCTATTTATAATTCATCTTATTTAACACCAGTTTTTAATTTTAAAGATGATGATTTCTCGTTTAATTATGCCGAGTTTGAACCATTGCAATTTAATGAAAATACATTTGAATCTAATTTAGTGTCTGTTGTTTCATTTTATGTGTATACAATTTTAGGCTTTGATGCTGATACATTTTCTTTAAATGGAGGTTCGTCTTTTTTTACTAAAGCACAAGATATACTTGTACAAGCACAACAAAGTGGTTATGCTGGTTGGAATCAAAATGATGGATCAGGAACTCGTTTTACGTTAATTGATAATTTATTATCACCTACATATAGTGCGTTTAGGAATACTTTATATGAATATCATTTAAAGGGATTAGATGTTATGGCTCAAGATCAAATTGAAGCAAAAAATAAAATTGCGGAATCAATAGATGGTTTAAAATCAATTTTTGATTCACGGCCAAATGCTTTTTTATTACGTGTTTTTATGGACTCAAAAGCTAGTGAAATAGTAAGTGTGTTTTCAGGTGGTATAAGATTTGATACTTTTAAATTAAAAGAAGACTTGCTAAAAATTTCACCCATCAATGCTGCAAAGTGGAGTGAAATAGAGTAATTTTTTTAAAATTAAATTACAAAAATGCTTACAAACCTTTCTATAAAAAATTATGCATTAATTGATAGTTTATCAGTTAATTTTAAAGATAAATTATCTATTATTACGGGTGAAACAGGAGCTGGTAAATCTATTCTGTTAGGAGCCCTTGGTTTAGTTTTAGGAAATAGAGCTGATTCATCTACACTGAAAGATGCAGAAAATAAATGTATTATTGAGGCTCAGTTTTCTATTTCAAATTATTTGTTAGAATCTTTTTTTAAAAAAAATGAATTAGATTTTGAAAGTGAAACTATTATAAGAAGAGAAATTTTACCAAACGGAAAATCAAGAGCATTTATAAATGATACTCCTACAACATTACAAGTTTTACAATCTTTAAGTGAAAAACTAATTGATATACATTCCCAACATCAAACCTTACAGCTATCTGACAGCAGTTTTCAATTTGAAATTATTGATGCAATATCAAATAATTTTGCAAAAATAGAATCTTATAAAAGAGGTTTGTTATTGTTTAATCAACTTAAAAAAGAATTAGATCAACTAAAAGCTACTCAAGAAAAAGCAAAAGAGCAATATGAATATAATTTGCACTTGTTTGAGGAGTTAAATAAAGCAGTGTTAAAAGTTGATGAACAAGAGGAAGTGGAAGAATCATTAGATAAATTAAATAATATTGAAGAGATAAAATTAAATTTATCTGAAGCTCAATCAATAGGTTTAAAAGAAGAAATAGGCTTACAATCTTTATTGATTTCATTTACAAATAATTTAAATAAAATTGCAACGTTTTCAAAAGAATACAAGGGATTATTTGATAGAGCCTTCAGTTTAAAAGTTGAATTTGATGATATTGCCAGCGAAATTGAAAATTTAAACGAAAATGTAGATTTTGATCCTTCTGAATTAGAAAAGTTAAATGACAGGTTGCAGTTAATTTACAATTTACAAAAAAAACATGCTGTAAAATCAATTGCTGGATTATTAATTATTCAAGAAGAACTTTCTGTAAAAGTTGATGCAGTAGAAAATTCTTCAGTATTAATTTCTAAGAAAGAAAGTGAAGTTAAAAGTGTAGCAAAAAAAATTGATGAATTAGCAAAAACTATATTTAGGCAAAGAGAAAAAGCAATTCCAGTTTTAGTGAAGAAATTAGAAAATAGCTTATCTAATTTGGGAATGGAAAATACTCGTTTTCAATTTAAATTAACACATTCAATCCAATATTTCACAAATGGTAAAGATGAGTTAAAGTTATTAATTTCGGCAAATAAAGGAGCTAATTTTGGAGAACTTAAAAAAATAGCTTCTGGTGGTGAAATGTCTCGAATTATGCTTTCGGTAAAAGCAATTCTTTCAAAATATTTAAACTTGCCAACTATTATTTTTGATGAAATTGATACCGGAGTTTCAGGTGATATTTCTCAAAAAATGGCCGAAATTATGCAACAAATGAGCGAGAATATGCAAGTAATTTCAATTACACATTTACCTCAAATTGCAGCAAAAGGAAAACAACATTATAAAGTTTATAAAGAAGATGTAGAAAATAATATAGTAACTAAATTAAATGAATTAACTAATGATGAGCGTATAAATGAAATTGCTGAAATGTTAGGAGGTAAAAATATCACAACAACAGCTATTGAGCATGCAAAAGAGCTGTTAAGTTAAGAATTTACTATATTTGCAAACTATTAAAAAATAAATCAAACTAAAATACGATTATGTATAATTTATTAAAAGGGAAAAGAGGAATTATTTTTGGAGCTTTAGATTCAAAATCTATAGCTTGGAAAGTTGCAGAAAGAGCTCATGAAGAAGGGGCAACATTTGTATTAACAAATGCACCTGTAGCACTAAGATTAGGAACTATTTCTGAATTAGCCGAAAAAACTGGATCTCAAATTGTACCTGCTGATGCAACATCTATGATGGATCTTGAAAGTTTAGTTGATAAATCAATGGAGATTTTAGGAGGTAAAATTGATTTTGTTTTGCATTCAATTGGGATGTCAGTAAATGTTCGTAGAGGAAATCATTACACAAATCAAGATTATAATTTCACAAAAACAGGTTGGGATGTATCTGCATTGTCTTTTCATAGAGTGATGAGTATGTTATATAAAAAAGATGCAATGAACGAATGGGGAAGTATTGTTGCCTTGTCGTATATGGCTGCGCAACGTGTTTTTCCAGATTATAATGATATGGCAGATAATAAGGCTTATTTAGAATCTGTGGCTCGTAGCTTTGGTTATTTCTTTGGTAGAGATAAAAAAGTACGTGTAAATACTATTTCACAATCACCTACACCAACAACAGCTGGTAGTGGTGTAAAAGGTTTTGATGGGTTTATTGCATATGCAGAACAAATGTCTCCGCTTGGGAATGCAACCGCCTTAGAATGTGCTGATTATACAATTAGTTTATTCTCTGATTTGACAAAGAAAGTAACGTTACAAAATTTATTGCATGATGGAGGATTCTCTAATATGGGAGTAAGTAATGCTATTATGGACAATTTTATGAAAGATTTTCAGCCTGAAGATGAAGTTGTTGTCGAAGAACCTAAGAAAATAAAATAATAATATTATTTATATAAATATTGAAAGCGATGATCGAAAAAATCATCGCTTTTTTTGTCTGATCTAAAGGTCTTTTTTCAACAGAATTAAGTAATTTTTTCATTGTATGAGTAATGTCATGTTTTACATGAATTTAAAAGGCTATTTTTGGTTGAATTAAACATAAACAAGCAATTTTTTTATGAGACCACTTAAAATTATAGTACTCGCAAAGCAAGTGCCAGACACCAGAAACGTTGGTCCTGATGCGATGAAGCCTGATGGTACAGTAAATAGAGGTAAACTTTCAACTGTATTTAATCCAGACGATTTACATGCGCTGGAATTGGCATTAAATATTAAAGATAGAATTCCTGGAACCGAAGTTACTATTTTAACAATGGGACCGCAAAAAGCAGCCGATATTATTAGAGAAGGTTATTATCGTGGAGTTGATAAAGGCATTATGATTTCTGATAGGCGTTTTGGAGGAGCAGATACGTTAGCAACAAGTTATACTTTAGTTCAAGGAATTAAAAAATTAGCACCTTACGATTTAATTCTGGGTGGTAGACAGGCTATTGATGGTGATACTGCTCAAGTTGGACCACAATGCGCTGATAAATTAAAAATTCCGCAAGTAACCTATGTGGAAGAAATATTAGAAATAAAAGACACTGAAATTATAGCAAGAAGACGTTTAGAAAAAGGTGTTGAAACTGTTTCTGCGCCATATCCTTGCTTAATAACAGTTCATGGTTCTTCAGCAAATTGTAGATCAAGACATGCTAAAAATGTGATGAAATACAAATATGCAAGATCTAAAACAGAATTAAGATCAGCCGATGAAATATTGCTATCATTACATGAAAAGCGTCCGTATTTAACGATTCCTGAATGGAGTGTTGAAGATATTGAAGCTGATGTTACTAAAATTGGTTTGTCAGGTTCACCAACAAAAGTTAAAAGTGTAGAAAGTATTGTGCTTACTTCAAGTGAAGCAAAACTTTTAACAAGTTCGGATGTTGATATTGAAGGAATGATTAAAGAATTAATTGAACATCATACCATTGGGTAATTTATATAAAATTTAAAAGTATTAAGTATGAAAAGTGTAATGGTATATTGCGAAGTTGAAAATCAAAATGTCGCAGATATAAGTCAGGAATTATTATCAGCAGGAAAACGCTTGGCTCAAAAGTTAGGATGCCCGTTAGATGCTATGGTTTTTGGTTCAAATTTAAGTGGAATTGTAAGTCAAATTGCTCCCTTTGGAGTTGATAGATTATTTATTGGTAATAGTATGAGGCTGGAGCCTTATAGTACATTGCCTCACACAGCGTTGGCTTCAAAAATTCTAAAAGAAGAAGACCCTCAAATTGTGTTATTTGGAGCTACTTCAGTAGGAAGAGATTTGGCACCAAGATTAGCGTCACAATTAAATTGTGGGTTAACTGCTGATTGTACTATCTTAGATATTGGTGATCATTTTGTAAAGAAAGAAAAGAAGGAATATAAAGATTTACTCTTTGCTATTCGTCCTGCTTTTGGTGGAAGTATTATGGCGAATATCATCAACTGGGACATGCATCCACAAATGGCAACAGTACGTGAAGGTGTTATGAAAAAAGAAATTTTTGATGAACATTATAGTACTGAAGTAATTGAAGTTGATATAAATTCAATTTTAAAAGAAGAAGATTTTGTGATCAAAATTATTGAACGTCAAATTCAAGAATCTGGAGTAAATTTAAAAGATGCTCCAATTATTGTTTCAGGTGGTTATGGTGTTGGATCAAAAGAAAATTTTGATTATTTGATAGAATTAGCGAAACTATTGGGAGGTGAAGTTGGTGGGTCAAGAGCTGCTGTTGATGCAGGATATATAGATCACGATCGTCAAATTGGTCAAACAGGAACTACTGTTCGTCCAAAATTATATATTGCTGCCGGAATTTCAGGGGCCATTCAACATACTGCAGGAATGCAAGATGCTTCTATGATTATTTCTATTAATAATGATCCAGATGCTCCAATTAATAAAATTGCTGATTATGTAATTAATGGTGATGTTGGTGTGGTTGTTCCTAAAATGATTGAATTTTACAAAAAGAACGCAAAATAAAATCTGTCTCTTATACACATCT
>SDWL01000414.1 GCA_004195315.1 Lutibacter sp. | reverse complement strand
ATTTTAAACTACTCCACAACTTTTTGTGTTGAGCCTAAATTATTTTCTTTACAAAAAAAATTTCTAAAACAAAAAAACTTACTGAAAATCAGTAAGTTTTTTTGTGAGCCCGAAAGGATTCGAACCTTTGACCGCCTCCTTAGAAGGGAGGTGCTCTATCCAGCTGAGCTACGAGCCCGTAACTCTAAAATGTCGGGGTGGCAGGATTCGAACCTGCGGCCTCCACGTCCCAAACGTGGCGCGATAACCGGGCTACGCTACACCCCGAAAATAGTTATCATAAATTTTGCGGAGAGACAGGGACTCGAACCCTGGCGACAGTTACCCGTCGACAGATTAGCAATCTGCTCCATTACCACTCTGGCACCTCTCCTAAAAATACGCTAAAGAACTTATTTTTGCGAGTGCAAATGTAACATTAGAAATGCATTCACACAACATTTTTTTACTTTTTTTAACTAAATAATAGACTTATTTATTCTGGGTATTCAATTCTTAAATGATAAATATTCTTTAACTTCTTCTTTAACACCTTTTTAATGGTTTGTAATTCTTTAAAAGTAATATCAGCATTCATAAATTGCCCTTCCTCCATTTGCTTATTTACTATTTTTTCAACCAAATTATCAAATGCTTGTGCTGAAGGCTCTTTTATACTTTTTGAAGCAGCTTCAACAGAATCACACATCATTAATATAGCAGTTTCTTTTGAAAAAGGTATTGGACCTGGATATTGAAAATATTTAGCGTCTACAACACCTCCATTTAATTCTTCTTCTTTTTTATAAAAATAATATACTAAAGAAGTCCCATGGTGAGTTCTAATAAAATCAATTATTCTATCTGGTAAATGGTTCTTTTTTGCCATCTCTACCCCTTTAATAATATGATTTACAATTATTTTCGCACTATCCTTTGGTGTAAGTTCATTATGTGGATTCACATTGGTTGATTGGTTTTCAGTAAAAAACATAGGATTGTTCATTTTTCCAATATCATGATACAATGCACCCGTACGCACAAGCATTGAGTTTGCTTTAATCTCATTTGCGCACGCTTCTGCTAAATTAGCAACTTGCAACGAATGTTGAAATGTTCCGGGAGCTTTTTCAGCTAATTCATGCAATAATTTTGAATTTGTATTTGATAATTCCTTTAATGATTCATCAGATACTAAACCAAACATTTTTTCAAATATATATATTAATGGCAATACAAATAAAGTTGCAGCTCCATTCAAAGTAAAATACAAAAACTTATCCCAATCTAAATTTTGAGCATTACCTTCTTGAATGATTGAAAAAGCAAAATAAGCCAAAAAATATACAAAGGTTATTTGAAGGACAGATATAAATAAATTAGCTCGCTTATATAATTCAGAAATAGTTAAAATAGTAACTATACCAGCAATTATTTGCAGAAATATAAATTCGAAACTATTTGGAACAATAAAACCAAGCAACAATATTGTTAATACATGAGCAAACAAACCTAATCTAGCATCAAAAAAAGCTTTTAAAACTAATGGTAATATTACAATTGGGGCAACATAAATATATTTTGCATCGTACTTTACAATTAGCGTTAACAAAAGCACTATTAATATAATATTGAAAAATATAAAGGTAACTTTGTTGTTATTTTCAAAAATATCTGACCTATACTTTCGTAAAAAAAGTAACAACATTAAAAACGATAATGCAACTAAAATGGTGTAACCAAAAACAATCCAATTATAATTTGACTTACTCCATATTTGAGATTCAAACTCGCTTTTTATAGAATTTAATTTGGTTAACTTTTCCCCTTCAACAATATCTCCTTTAAATATTATTCTTTCTTTTTCTGAAACTAGTCCTTCCGTGTATGAAATTCTAT
>SDWL01000413.1 GCA_004195315.1 Lutibacter sp. | reverse complement strand
TAATAATCCAACTGATTTTTACATAGTAAATTATGTAAATGAAGAAAAATACAATAACGGACACATAATAGGTTCTGTTAGATACCAACCTAAAGCATCGCTTTCCTCAACTGCCTATTTATATACAATACCAGCAAACAAAAATGTATTAGTTAGCTGTAACACAGGTCAATCAGCTGCTTACGTGGTTGCTTACCTTCATGTATTAGGTTATGATGTTTCAAATTTAGGCTACGGCGCAAACAGCTATATGAATGCCAAACTAATTGAAAAAGACTGGGATGGGTTTAGTGAAAAAGTTGTTAAAAATTTTCCAATAATAGAATAACATTCTTCCAAAATTGTTGAAATAAAAAATACGAGGGTTTTACTTTTTAATTAAAGTTAAACCCTTTTTACTTAAAGAAAATCAACAACTACTATTTAGGTAGTGCTTTACCAAAAAAATAAGGTTGTCTAGAAAGTAAATAAAATTTGTTTTATCAAACTGAGCTTAACCTGTGCTAATCTCTTGTCAAAGGATCGAAATTGACCCAGATTACCCGTCAATTAAAATATTTCGGCAGGCTCAATATGACATAAATTTTACTTTTTAGACAACCTTATTTTAAGTATTAAAACTCAGAATTTACATCCCAAGCTTCTAAATTTTCTTTTATAGTTTTTATAAACATCCCTCCTAGTGCACCATTTACAACTCTGTGGTCATAAGAGTGAGATAAAAACATTTTATGACGTATTCCTATAAAATCACCTTCTGGAGTTTCAATTACAGCAGGAACCTTCCTAACAGCTCCTAAAGCCAATATTGCGACCTGTGGTTGGTTAATTATTGGAGTTCCAAATACACTTCCAAAACTACCAACATTTGTAACTGTATAAGTTCCGCCTTGAATATCATCAGGGCTTAATTTGCCGTTACGTGCTTTATTTGCTAAATCATTTACAGCTTTAGTCATTCCAACTAAGTTTAATTGATCAGCATTTTTAATAACTGGTACAATTAAATTACCATCAGCTAAAGCAGCTGCCATTCCTAAATTAATAGCTTTCTTTTTAACTATTTTATCACCATCAACAGCAATATTAATCATTGGGAAAGTTTTTATAGCCTTTGCAACAGCTTGCATAAAAATTGGAGTATAGGTTATTTTCTCACCTTCACGCTTAAAGAACTGATCCTTTACACGATCTCTCCATTTAACAATATTTGTTACATCAACTTCAATAAATGATTGCACGTGAGCCGAGGTTTGCGCTGAAGCTATCATATGATGCGCAATTAATTTACCCATACGGCTCATTTCAATTATTTCATCTTCACCATTAACAGAAACTGTTGTAGCTATTTTAGTTATTTCTTTTTTCTCAACTTTTGAATCTTGCGTATAAACACCTTCAATCTTTTCAATAGGTTTAGAAATACTTCTACCACTTTCTAAATAAACTAGAATATCATTTTTTGTAACCCTATCATCTTTACCTGTACCTATAATAGCTTCTAATTCAACCATTGAAATACCTTCAGTAGCTGCTATATTTCGAACTAATGGCGAAAAGAATTTACCCGATGCTGATACATTTTCAATTGTTGTAGTTTTTGTAGCTTCTTCAACAACTTTTTCAAGAATATTTACTTCAGGAATAATTTCTTTTACAGTATCTGTATAGCCTTCATTTAAGGTTTCAATAATAGCAATGGTATCTCCAACATTTACAACAGCATTAACATCAAACAATATTTCAACTAGCGTTCCTTCAACTTCACTTGGCACTTCAGAATCTACTTTGTCTGTAGCTATTTCAACAATAGCATCATCCATTTCAATCATGTCTCCAACACTCTTTAACCAAGATATTATAGTTGCTTCAGCAACACTTTCACCCATTTTAGGTAGTTTTAATTCAAATC
>SDWL01000044.1 GCA_004195315.1 Lutibacter sp. | reverse complement strand
TTATTCTCTCAAAGACTTGATTGGTATAGCATAATGGACAATAAGTTACAGCTACTGGTACATCGCCCACACGGTCATTGACAATTTCGTGCCAAACTAAAATGAAAAGAGGATATGCTCTTGCATCACCATTAATTTCCAAACCAATTACTGTATCAGAGTCAGATACAAATTGAGAGCCTTGAATTTCTGCAAATTGTGGGTTATCAATTGATGGAATTCCATCTTTTGGAGGACCACCTCCTTTTATTTTATCAAGTGGAATAATGTGCTTCATGCCATTAGTCTCCATAATAGTTTGAGTGGATAGAGAGGATTCTGAATCAGTATCTGATATTTCTGATACAATTGTGGCCTGTGGAGTAGAGTCACCTGGAAGTATTGCTACAGCTGCTACCACAATAATTCCTAAAATCACAATAGGTGCAAGAATTTTCAAGTTCATTTAAAGTAAATTAGGTTTAAAAATTATTAAAAAAGAACTAAAGTAAATGCAATTAAATAAATATAGTAAAAGAGTAACTCAAGATCCAACTCAACCAGCATCACAAGCAATGTTATATGCAGTTGGGCTATCTGATGATGATATGAAAAAGCCACAAGTGGCTATTGCAAGTACTGGTTACGATGGAAATCCATGTAATATGCATTTGAACGGAATAGCATCAAAAATTAAAGAAGAGGTAAATAAATTAGATCAGGTTGGGTTAATATTTAATACAATTGGTGTAAGTGATGGTATTTCTATGGGAACTTCAGGAATGAACTATTCTTTACCTTCTCGTGATATTATTGCTGACTCTATTGAAGTGGTCATGAATGCTCAAAGCTATGATGGCTTGGTAACGGTTGTTGGTTGTGATAAAAATATGCCTGGAGCCATTATGGCAATGTTGCGCTTAAACAGACCTTCATTAATGGTATATGGTGGAACAATTGCTTCAGGAAATTATAAAGGCCAAAAATTAAATATTGTTTCTGCTTTTGAAGCTTTGGGACAAAAATTATCAGGTGATATTTCAGAAGAAGATTATAAAGAAATTATTAAAAACGCAATACCAGGAGCAGGAGCCTGTGGTGGAATGTATACCGCAAATACAATGGCTTCATCTATTGAAGCAATGGGATTTGCATTACCTTATAATTCGTCTATTCCTGCCGAAAACCCGAATAAAGAAAGTGAAAGTTCACATATTGCTACGGCAATTAAAAATTTACTAGAGTTAGATTTAAAACCGTTAGATATTATTACTAAAAAATCGTTGGAAAATGCTGTTGCTTTGGTAAATGCTTTAGGCGGTTCAACCAATGCAGTTTTACATTATTTAGCCATTGCTCATGCAGCTGGGATTGAATTTACATTAGATGATTTTCAACGTGTAAGTGATAGAACTCCGTTAATTGCAGACTTAAAACCAAGTGGTGAATATTTAATGGAAGATGTTCATGGTGTTGGAGGTACTCCAGCAGTTATGAAATATTTATTAGAAAAAGGTTATTTGCACGGTGAATGTATGACAGTTACAGGTAAAACCTTAGCTGAAAATTTAGCGAATGTAAAAGCATTAAGTTTTGAAAATGATCAACAAGTAATTCACCCAACAGAGAAAGCTTTAAAATCTTCTGGAAACCTTCAAATTTTATTTGGAAATCTAGCTGTTGAAGGAAGTGTTGCTAAAATTAGTGGGAATGAAGGAAATGTATTTGAAGGAAAAGCAGTTGTTTTTGATGGTGAAGACAATGCAAATGCAGGAATTGGCGCAGGAAAAGTTTCAAGAGGTGATGTTGTTGTAATTAGATATGTCGGTCCAAAAGGTGGACCCGGAATGCCAGAAATGTTAAAACCAACTTCTATGATTATGGGTGCCGGATTAGGGAAATCAGTTGCGTTAATTACTGATGGTCGTTTTTCAGGCGGAACTCACGGATTTGTTGTTGGTCATATTACACCAGAAGCTCAATCAGGTGGAACAATTGCGTTGCTAAAAGATGGCGACATTATTGTAATTGACGCAGTAAATAAAACAATCAATGTAAAAATATTGGATGCTGAATTGGCTGAAAGAAAATCAAGATGGATTGCGCCAGAATTAAAACATACAAAAGGAATATTATATAAATATGCTAAAACCGTTTCTTCAGCTTCAGAAGGTTGTGTAACGGATAAATTTTAAATATATGGAGACATTGAAAGAGGAAATTCAAAAAAAAATAGCTAAAAGAACTATAAAGATAACAGGTGCTGAAGCTGTTATAAAATGTTTATTAGCAGAAGGTGTAGATTTAGCGTATGGATATCCAGGCGGGGCAATTATGCCAGTATATGATGAAATATACAAATATCAAGATCAATTTCACCATGTACTAACACGTCATGAGCAAGGAGCAATACATGCAGCACAAGGTTTTGCACGTGTAACAGGAAAAGTAGGGATGGTTTTTGCAACTTCAGGTCCTGGTGCCACAAATTTAGTTACAGGTATTGCTGATGCCCAAATAGATTCTACACCGTTGGTTTGTATTACTGGTCAAGTAGGATCTCATTTATTAGGCTCTGATGCTTTTCAAGAGACAGATATTATTGGAATTTCAACTCCAGTAACTAAATGGAATTATCAAATAACAAAGGCAAGTGAAATTCCTGAAGTAATTGCAAAAGCATTTTATATAGCAAAAACAGGTCGTCCAGGTCCAGTTTTAATTGATATTACCAAAGATGCACAATTTGGTGAATTAGATTTTTCTTATAAAAAATGTGAGAAAGTTAGAAGTTATAGAGCTGTTCCAAAATTAAATATTGAAAAGGTTAAAGAAGCTGCTGAATTAATAAACGCTGCTAAAAAACCATTTATAGTTTGGGGACAAGGTGTTATTCTTGGTGGAGCAGAGCAAGATTTTAAAAACTTTATTGAAAAAACTAATATTCCTTCGGCTTGTACCGGTTTAGGTCTTTCAGCTTTAGAAACTACACATCCATTGCATGTTGGAATGGTTGGAATGCACGGAAATTATGCTCCAAATGTTTTAACCAATTCTTGTGATGTTTTAATCGCTATTGGAATGCGTTTTGATGATCGTGTTACTGGAAATTTAGCAACCTATGCAAAGCAAGCTAAAGTGATTCATTTTGATATTGACCCTGCTGAAATTGATAAAAATGTAAAGACTGATATTGCAGTTATAGCGGATGTTAAAGAATCGTTAACTAAAATCATGAAGTATGTAAATAAAGCTGAGCATAAAGAATGGATGCAAGAATTTCATAAATTATATGATGTTGAGCATAAAACTGTAATTTACGATCAGTTAAATCCTACAAAAGATGGATTAACAATGGGAGAAGTTTTAGGTGGAATAAACAAAGAAACGAATGGAGATGCCATTATAGTTTCAGATGTTGGTCAACACCAAATGTTTGCTTGGCGTTATGCTGATTTTAATAAAACAAGAAGTAATGTAACTTCAGGTGGTTTAGGAACTATGGGATTTGCTTTACCAGCATCAATTGGAGCGAAAATGGGAGCGCCAGATCGAGAAGTTGTTGCCATTATTGGTGATGGAGGTTATCAAATGACGTGTAATGAGTTGGGAACTATTCTTCAAACAAAAGCAGCCGTTAAAATTGTAGTATTAAATAATAGTTATTTGGGAATGGTTCGTCAATGGCAAGAATTATTCTTTGACAAGCGTTACGCTTCTACAGAAATGATAAGTCCAAATTTTGTAAAACTAGCAGAAGCTTATGATATTGAAGCTGTTAGAGTTTCAAAACGAGAAGATTTAGCAAGCGCTATAAAAACAATGATGGCATCAAAAGAGGCGTTTTTTTTGGAAGTTGTTATAGAACAAGAAGATAATGTATTTCCAATGATACCAACAGGAGCAAGTGTTTCAGATATAAGATTAAGTTAATTATGGAAGAAAATAAAAATTTTACGATTTCGGTATACACCGAAAATAATATAGGAATATTAAATCGCCTTTCAGCAATATTTTTAAAACGTCATATTAATATTGAAAGTATGACCGTTTCTAAATCTGAAATAGAAAATGTACACAGATTTACTTTTGTAGTAATTGTTTCAGAAACGCTTATTAGAAAAGTTGTTCTTCAATTAGAAAAACAAATTGAAGTTATTAGAGCTTTTTATCATACAGAAGATGAAATTATTTATCATGAAACCGCATTATTTAAAATTTCATCGGAGCATTTATACGATGAAAAAATTCAAGATAAATTAAAATTTAGAAGAGCTCATATAATTGCAATAACAGAGCGTTATTTTGTTATTGAAGCGTCAGGTTTAAAAGAAGATATTAATAGAATGTATGACAAACTAAAACCATTTGGTTTATTGCAATTTGTGCGTTCAGGACGTATTGCAATCACAAAGCCTAAAATGGCAATTTCAGAATTATTAGCAGAAATTAATTAAAAGAATAAAAAATATAAAAATGGCAAATTATTTTAACACACTTCCATTACGTTTACAATTAGAGCAATTAGGACAATGCGAGTTCATGGATAGTTCTGAATTTGGCGAAGGTGTAGATGATTTAAAAGGTAAAAAAATTGTAATTGTAGGTTGCGGAGCTCAAGGTTTAAATCAAGGTTTAAACATGAGAGATTCTGGATTGGATGTTTCTTATACGTTAAGACCAGCTGCAATTTCAGAAAAAAGACAATCTTTTTTAAATGCTTCTGAAAACAAATTTAAAGTTGGATCTTATGAAGAAATGATTCCAACAGCAGATTTGTTAATCAACTTAACTCCAGACAAACAACACACAAGTGTGGTAACTGCAGTAATGCCTTTAATGAAAAAAGGATCTACACTTTCTTATTCTCACGGTTTTAATATTGTTGAAGAAGGAATGCAAATTAGAAAAGATATTACTGTAATCATGGTAGCTCCAAAATCACCTGGTTCAGAGGTTAGAGAAGAGTATAAAAGAGGATTTGGTGTGCCAACATTAATTGCAGTGCACCCTGAAAATGATCCAGAAGGAAAAGGTTGGGATTATGCAAAAGCATATGCAGTTGCAACAGGAGGACATACTGCTGGTGTATTACGTTCTTCTTTTGTTGCGGAAGTAAAATCAGATTTAATGGGAGAGCAAACCATTCTTTGTGGATTGTTGCAAACAGGTTCTATCTTATGTTTTGATAAAATGGTTGCTGAAGGTGTTGATGCTGCTTATGCTTCAAAACTAATTCAGTACGGTTGGGAAACTGTTACAGAAGCCTTGAAATATGGTGGAATTACCAATATGATGGACAGATTGTCTAATCCTGCTAAAATTGCAGCATTTAATGCTTCCGAAGAATTAAAAGAAATTATGCGTCCGCTTTTTCAAAAACATATGGATGATATTATGTCTGGTCATTTTTCAAAAACAATGATGGAAGACTGGGCAAATGATGATGTGAATTTATTGACTTGGAGAGCTGCAACTGGAGATACTGCTTTTGAAAAAACACCTGCTTCAGATGTTGAAATTTCAGAACAAGAATATTTTGATAATGGAGTTTTAATGGTCGCATTGGTAAAATCGGGTGTTGAATTGGCTTTTGAAACTATGACAGAAGCGGGTATTATTGAAGAATCTGCCTATTATGAATCTTTACATGAAACACCTTTAATTGCAAATACGATTGCAAGAAAAAAATTATTTGAAATGAATCGAGTGATTTCTGATACTGCTGAGTACGGATGTTACTTATTTGACCATGCTTGTAAACCTTTAATTGCTGATTTCATAAAAAACGCACCAATTAATTTAGTTGGAAGACCATTTAACGATGGATCAAATGATGTTGATAATAAAGAATTAATTGAGGTAAACGCTGTAATTAGAAATCATCCAGTTGAAGATATTGGGGATTATTTACGTGAATCTATGACTGCAATGACTAAAATAGTTTAATTTATTTAGTGAATACGAAAACTCAAAATAGTATTTCTTTAGAGAAAATATATAAAGCTCAACATAATATCAAAGGAGTTGTTGAACAAACTCCTTTGGTATATATGAAGAATTTTTCAGAACGGTATGGAGCAGATATTTATTTCAAAAGAGAGGATTTACAAATAGTTCGTTCTTATAAAATTAGAGGTGCTTATAATAAAATTCAAGGATTAACAAAAGAAGAACTCTCAAATGGAATTGTTTGTGCAAGTGCCGGTAATCACGCTCAAGGAGTTGCTTATGCTTGTCAGAAATTAAAAGTTATGGGTACTATTTTTATGCCTGTAACTACGTCTCATCAAAAAATTGACCAGGTAAGAATGTTTGGTGGTAAATACGTAGATGTCCGTCTTTTTGGAGATAGTTTTGATGATAGTCAAAAAGCAGCTGATGAATTTTGCATTGCTAAAAATGGCATATTCGTACATCCGTTTGATGATTTAGATGTAATTGCTGGCCAAGGAACAGTTGGTTTGGAAATTTTAAATGATAGTACCGAAGCCATTGATTATTTGTTTATGCCTGTTGGTGGTGGTGGATTGGCTTCTGGAGTTGGAAGTGTTTTTAAATCCTTAAGTCCAAACACTAAAATTATTGGTGTTGAGCCAAAAGGAGCTCCTTCATTAACAACTTCATTAAAAAATGGGAAGAATACCACTTTAGACGAAATTGATAATTTTGTTGATGGTGCTGCAGTAAAACGAATGGGCGATTTAACCTTTGAGTTTTGTAAGGATTTGTTAGATGGTATCGATACTGTTTGTGAAGGTTTAATTTGTTCAACTATATTGAAGGTTTACAATGAAAATGCTTTAGTTGTTGAACCAGCCGGAGCATTGTCAATTGCTGCTTTAGAAAAACATAAAGAGCAAATAAAAGGAAAAACGGTAGTTTGTGTTGTAAGCGGAGGTAATAATGACATTACCCGAATGGAAGAAATGAAAGAAAGAGCATTGTTTTATGAAGGACTAAAACATTATTTTATAATAAAATTCCCACAACGCGCAGGTGCTTTAAAAGAATTTGTGGTTGATGTTTTAGGACCAAATGATGATATTGCTTATTTTGAATACACTAAAAAACACAACAGAGATAAAGGACCAGCAGTAGTTGGAATTGAATTAGATTCGAAAGAAGATTATGAACCTTTAGTAAAAAGAATGAAGCAAAAAGGATTTTTAGGGGAGTATTTAAATGAAAATCTAGAATTATTTCAGTTTTTAATTTAATAATAGCTGAGAGTAAAAATCACAAAATGTTAATAATGGATAGTTTAAAGAGAGATATTGTTAATTATTCAACAAAATATCATTTGTATGGATAATTTACGTAATTTTGTGCCAATGAAAACAAGCAGTTTACATACTACTATAGTACGCTTTTTCTCTCGCCGCCCCTTGAGGGCTTAACTATTTATGGAGCTCGGTGAGTCCGGTTCCCCTTTTCAAAAAACATCAAATTTTAATTATCAAAATAAAAAAAAGTAAACAATGAAAGTTGTTATTACTAATATATCGCATATTAAATATGCTGAAATAATTTGTGAAACCATTAAAGAGTCTGCAAAAGTTAGAGGTACTGGTATTGCCGAAAGAACTTCAGAATATATTACAAATAAAATCAGTAATGGAGATGCCGTTATTGCTATTGAGGGTGATAAATTTGCAGGTTTTTGTTATATAGAAACCTGGGATGAAAAGTCTTTTGTAGTTAATTCTGGACTAATTGTACATCCTGATTATAGAAATAAAGGGTTGGCAAAAAAAATCAAAAAAAAGATTTTAGAACATTCAAAAGTAAAGTATCCAAAAGCTAAAATTTTTGGAATTACTACAGGACTAGCAGTCATGAAAATTAATTATGAATTAGGTTATCAGCCAGTTACATTTTCTGAATTAACAACTGACGAAGCTTTTTGGAATGGTTGCAGAACATGTAAAAATTTTGATATTCTGACAAGAACAGAACGAAAAATGTGTCTGTGTACTGGAATGTTATACGATCCAAATCACGAAAAGAATATCAAACAACATGATTATAATTCGAAAGTGCTAAGCAGATTAAAAAGAATTAAACAAGCATTATTTCTAAAGAAAAATAAAGAATAAAATGGAAAAAGTAGTACTAGCATATAGTGGAGGCTTAGATACTTCCTATTGTGTAAAATATTTAATAAATGAATTAAATTTAGAAGTACATAGCGTACTTGTGAATACAGGTGGTTTTTCAACTAGTGAATTGGAAGTTGTTGAGAAAAAAGCCTATGAAATGGGCGTTACTTCTCATACAAATAAAAATATATTAGAAGAATATTATTTAAAAGCTATAAAATATATGGTTTTTGGTAATGTGTTAAAAAATAATACATATCCACTTTCTGTAAGTGCAGAAAGAGTTTTTCAAGCTATTGAAGTGGTTGAATATGCAAAGCAAATAGGCGCAAAATATATTGCACACGGAAGTACAGGTGCAGGAAATGATCAAGTGAGGTTTGATATGATTTTTCAAACATTGGCTCCTGAAATTGAGATTATTACGCCTATTAGAGATTTAAAACTATCTAGACAAGAAGAAATTGCATATTTAAAAGAAAATGGAGTAGATTACCCTTGGGAGAAAGCAAAATATTCCATTAATAAAGGAATTTGGGGAACAAGTGTTGGAGGTGTTGAAACCTTAACGTCTCATCAAGCATTGCCTGAAGAAGCTTATCCTAGTCAGTTAGAAAAAACAGAGCCTACGGATGTGAAACTTCATTTTAAAAATGGAGAATTTGTTGGTTTTAATAATGAATTTGGTTCACCAGTAAATAATATTTTAAAGTTAGAAGCTATTGCTTCAAAATATGCTATTGGTAGAGATATTCACGTGGGTGATACTATTGTAGGAATTAAAGGAAGAGTTGGTTTTGAAGCGGCAGCAGCAGTTGTTACCATAAAAGCACATCATTTATTAGAAAAACATGTATTGTCTAAATGGCAACAAAATTTGAAAGAGCAATTAGGTAGTACTTACGGAATGTTATTACACGATGGTCAATATTTTGAACCAGTTATGCGAGATATTGAAGCCTATTTAACCAATTCACAAAAAACCGTAACAGGAGAAGTTTTTGTGACTTTAAAGCCATATCATTTTAGTTTAAATGGAATTGAATCTGAGCACGATTTAATGAAATCTAAATTTGGTGAATACGGAGAAACTAATAAAGCGTGGGATGCAGATGATGCAAAAGGTTTTATTAAAATTTTAGGAACTCCAAATAAAATTTATCACAGTGTAAATTCAGAATTATGATAAAAGTTGGAATCGTTGGTGGTGCGGGTTATACAGCAGGCGAGTTAATTAGATTGTTAATTAATCACCCAAAAGTTGAATTAGATTTTGTGTACAGTACTTCAAATGCTGGAAATTATATTTGTGAAGTGCATCAAGATTTATTAGGTTCATTAGATTTGAAATTTACAGACTCCATCAATTCTAAGGTAGATGTACTTTTTTTATGTTTAGGTCACGGGAATTCAAAGAAGTTTTTAGAACAACATCAATTTTCTTTAACTACTAAAATAATTGATTTAAGCAATGATTTCAGATTGGAAAGCGATGCTATTTTTGAAGGAACAGCGTTTATTTATGGTTTGCCTGAACTTCGAAAAAATGAAATTAAAAAAGCAAATTATATTGCAAATCCAGGTTGTTTTGCTACTGCAATTCAGTTGGCTTTATTGCCATTGGTTCACCATAACTTGATAAAAAGTTCAGTCCATATAAATGCTACAACTGGATCTACAGGTGCAGGTGTTTCGCCAAGTGCAACAACTCATTTTAGTTGGAGAGACAATAATTTTTCAATTTATAAAGCATTTACACATCAGCATTTAGGTGAAATAAATGAAAGTTTAGCATCGCTTCAAAATGGTTTTTCTGAAGAATTATTTTTTATACCAAATAGAGGGAATTTTAGTAGAGGTATTTTTGCGTCTATTTACTTAGAGTTTGATAAAAATTTAGAAGTAGCTTTTCAA
>SDWL01000043.1 GCA_004195315.1 Lutibacter sp. | reverse complement strand
AGATGTGTATAAGAGACAGGTCATATATAAAGACCCTCGATATGCCTCAAACAAAACCTATTGTTAGTTTAGAAAATGTTGTTGCATCTGCATCAGTAGATCAAAAAATGGATCTTAATGAAATTGTTAGAAATTTATTGATTTGGCAGCACAAAGAAACTGTTTATGGGTTTGGAGATACGCAGTATTTTCATTATCTTAAAAAGTTAGAAAAGTACTATACAATAAAAGAAGGAAAATACTATTTAAATGAAAAAGGTTACTCAAAAATAAATTTATAATGGACTTCAACAAAGAGGAATATTTTCAACGCCAAACTACTTTATCTGAAATTGGTAAAGAAGGACAAGATTTGTTGCAAAAAGCTAAAGTTTTAGTCATAGGTTGTGGAGGTTTAGGAAGCCCTATTGCAATTTATTTGGCTACAGGTGGTATTGGAGAACTTCATTTAGTTGATTTTGATACAGTTTCTGTTTCAAATTTGCACCGTCAAGTATTTTTTAAAGTTGAAGATATCCATTTGCCAAAAGTAGAAATACTTGCAAATGAAATAAAAAAACGAGCTCCTTTTACACAAGTTACTTTTACAAATGAGGCAATTGGTAAAAATTCTATTCTTGAGTTAATTTCTAATTTTGATGTAGTTGTAGACGGTACTGATAACTTGCAAATAAAGTATTTAATAAACGATGCTTGTGTTTTGGCTAAAAAACCTTTAGTATATGGTTCGCTGTATAAATTTGATGGTTATGTTGCAACATTTAATGTCTTAAACGGAGAAGGAAATTACACCTGTAATTTACGAGATGCATTTCCAAAAATAGCAACTGATATACCAAACTGTGAAGAAGCAGGAACACTAAATCCAATTGTTGGAATTATAGCATTGTTACAAGTAAATGAAGTTATAAAACTTATTACCAAAGTAGGTAAATTATTAACCTGTCAATTGTTAATTTACAATGCCCTTGAAAATTCACAATTCAAAATAAAACTCAAAAAAAATAAATCTTTAATTTTAGAAGATATTTTTAGAGATTCTAATTATTTAGATGCTCATTGTACAATACAAGACAGTGCTTTTTTAATTTCAGGTTCAGAATTAAAGAAAAAAATAAACGCTAAGAATATTGAAATTATTAGTGTTTATAATAATTTAGATGAAATACTGCCTTTTAAAGTTCATCAAAAAGTACCACACAAGTCTTTTAATGCTCAAAATTTCATTCCAAATTTTGAAAAGCATTATGTAATTGTATGTGAAAAAGGAATTACGAGTTATGATGTAACTCTAAAATTAAAAGAAAGATACCCTTCTTTGCATGTATTTAGTTTGTATGAAGGAATAAAAAATTATTAAATGCAGAAACCATTAGAATTTTATACAACTCAAAAAGTATTTTTTGAGCAAGAATTAAAAACAATAAAAAAGAAATTAGCAGTTTCCAGTTCATTGCGGCTCTTCATTTTTTTAAGTTCTGTTTTTGGCATTTATTTCTTTTTTGGAAATGTTAAAACTGTAATTTTTATTATAGCGATATGGATTATTTCATTTATCTATTTAATAATGAGGCATTCCAATTTACAATACAAAAGCAATCTTAATAGAGCATTAATTGAGATAAATAAAACTGAAATAAAAGTTTTAAATAGAGACTATTTTTCATTAAACGGTGGAAATGAATTTATTGATCCAACCCATCCTTTTAGTTATGATATTGATTTGTTTGGAAAAGGATCTTTTTTCCAATATTGTAACAGAACAGTTACAAATGAGGGTAAACAAGAGTTTGTTAAAAGATTAACTAACAATGATATTTCAACTATTGTTGAAAGGCAAAATGCTATTAAAGAATTAAGTAAAAAACCAAAGTGGAGACAACTATTTTCAGGACTTGCCAGTTTGGTGAAAGTTGAGCATCCTGCTAAAGAAATTGTAAATTGGATGCATAATTATAAATCTGTTTTCCCAAAGTTTATAATTTTTTTACCAAAAGTGTTTTCAATTATTTCAATAGTGTTAATTGCACTTGTTGGTATGCAAATTATTGCAGAACAAATTTTGTTACTTTGGTTTTTTGTTGGATTAGGAATTTCAGGAGCATATCACAAGAAAGCAAATGAATTATACAACGATGCAAGCAATGCAAAAGATACTTTTAAGCAGTATCATAAATTGTTGAATGAAATTGAAACAACTTCTTTTACTGCACAGATTTTAAAAGAGAAACAGCAAGAGATTCAAACGGCGTCACAAAAAGCATCTACAATATTCGCTAAATTCTCTAAAGTATTAGATGCTTTTGATCAGCGTAATAATTTAATAGTTGCGGTTTTGGGGAACGCTTTTTTATTACGTGATTTGCAACAAGTTCACAACGTAGAAAAATGGGTACATATTTATAAGGATAAAGTTGAAAATTGGTTTAACGTTATTGCTTTTTTTGATTCCCAAAATTCATTAGCAAATTTTGCATATAACCATCCAAGTAGTGTTTTTCCTGAAATTGATAATAATAAACAAGTAATCACTTCAAAAAATTTGGGACACCCTTTGTTAAACGAATTGCAAAGAGTTGATAATGATTTTTCAATTGAAAATCAGCAATTTTTTATTATTACGGGTGCAAATATGGCTGGGAAAAGTACATTTTTAAGAACTGTTTCACTTGCAATTGTTATGGGAAATATGGGTTTGCCAGTTTGTGCTGAAGAATTTAAATATGCTCCTATAAAATTAATTACAAGTATGCGTACTTCAGATTCTTTAGCCGATAATGAATCTTATTTCTTTTCTGAATTAAAAAGATTAAAATTTATTGTTGATGAAATTAAAACAGAAGAATATTTTATCATTTTAGATGAAATATTAAAAGGAACTAATAGTACAGATAAAGCGATTGGATCTAAAAAATTTGTGCAAAAATTGGTTAGTTCAAAGTCTACGGGAATAATAGCTACACACGATTTAAGTTTGTGTGAAATTGAAAAAGATTTATCGGAAGTTAAAAACTATTATTTTGATGCTGAAATTATAAATGATGAATTAAGTTTTGATTATAAACTTAAAGAAGGAATTTGTAAAAACATGAATGCTTCATTTTTGTTGAAAAAAATGGAAATAATTTAAGGATGTGAATTCACCCAAACTTCACCATCTTCAAAATGTTCCTTTTTCCAAATAGGTACAGTTTCTTTTAATGTGTCAATTGCATACTCACAAGCCGTAAAAGCAACTTTTCTATGAGCTGATGAAACTGCTATAATTACGGGAATATCACCAATTTGTAATTCTCCAACTGCATGATGAATAGCAATTTTATGAATTGGAAATTTCTCTAATATAGTATCAGCAATTTTTTGCATTTCTTTTAATGCCATTGGCTCATAAGCACTAAAATCTAAAAGAGTAACCTTTTTATTTTGAGTAGAGTTTCTAACTGTGCCAACAAATGTAACAATACCTCCACAAGAATCATCTTCAACAAAACTTGTACAATTTAGTATACTTAACTTTTCTGACGTTATTTTTATAGATGTTCTTTGTGTCATTATTTTAACTAAATTTTAGCAAATTTAACAAATCTAAAGCCTATTTTCGCAAAATATTTAATTTTAAGGAAAACATAATGAAAAATGCATTTAGAATTATTAGTTTGTTAGAGGGAATATCTTATCTAGTGTTGTTATTTATAGCTACACCAATTAAGTACTTAGCAGAAAATGATTCCTATGTAAAAATGTTTGGAATGCCACATGGAATATTATTTCTAGCGTATGTTATATTTGGAATTATGATGAAATATGAATTAAAGTGGAAATCTAAAACTTTTTGGATTGTTCTTGGAGCTTCTTTGGTGCCTTTTGGAACATTTTATATCGATAAAAAATATTTAAGAAATTAACCTCCACTTACTGGTGGGATAATTGCAACAACATCACCTTCATTAATTATTAAATCGTCATTTGCGTATTCTTCATTTATGGCAATGGCAAATTCGTTCATATTTTTTAGGTTAGCGTATTCTGTTTTTAACAGATTTTTTAACTCAATAATTGTGATTTTTTCTTCGGAAGTATAGTTTAATGAATTTCTTCCAATTAAATCAGTAGTAATTCCAAAAAATAAAATAGTAAAATTCATAATTAAGAGATAATTTAGTACAAAAGTAAATTATTTCTAATTAATATATCAATTCTCTAATTTAAATTAATTCTAAATAATATATTATGTAACCACCATCACAAAGAGGGTGTTGTCAATAGCTAAATTTGTTTAATTCAAAATTTTATAAATTAACTATGAAGTATGGTTTTATAATTGACAATCGTAAATGTATTGGTTGTCATGCTTGCACAACAGCTTGTAAATCTGAACATGATGTAGCTATAGGAGTTAACAGAACGTATGTTAAACAAGTAGAAAAGGGAGAATTTCCAGATACACGAAGAATTTTTTCAGTAATGCGTTGCAACCATTGTACAGATGCTCCTTGTGTGGAAATATGTCCGGTTGAGGCATTGTTTACTCGAGAAGATGGTATTGTAGATTTTGATAACAACCGTTGTATTGGTTGTAAATCTTGTATGCAAGCGTGTCCTTATGATGCATTGTATATTGATCCGGATACAAGTACTGCAGCTAAATGTAATTATTGCGCACATAGAGTAGATGTTGGTAGAGAACCGGCTTGTGTTGCCGTTTGTCCAGAACATGCAATTATAGCTGGAGATATGCATAATCCAACAACTGAAATTTCACAATTATTAGCACGTCAAGCAGTGAAAGTTCGTAAACCTGAAAAAGGAACAAATCCAAACTTATTTTATATTGATGCTGACGATGCTTCTTTAGTTCCTGAAGCAACAGGTAAATCTGGATCAGGTTTGTGGAATTCACAAGCGCGAGGTGTTGGTCATTTTGCAAAAGCTGCTGAAAAAATGATGCATACCAATGACGATGTAGATTTATTACAAATGACAATTAATAATGAAATTGAAGCTACTTATCAAAGAAAAGATTCTGAAAATCCAAATTATATAGATGTTCTATCGGGAAGAGCTAGAAGAGTTTATGATACACCAGATAAAGGAATTTTATGGGGATGGGAAGTTTCAGCGTATGTATTTACAAAAGCAATTGCTGCAGGAGCATTTCTAATTCCATTTTTGGCAATTATGTTGGGCTATGAAGTATCAACAACCACTAAATTATGGTCTGTAGGAATTTCATTAACATTTTTAGCTTTAACAGGATTATTTTTAGTGATGGACTTAGATAGACCAGATCGTTTTTTAAACGTTTTATTACGTCCACAATGGAATTCTTGGTTGGTAAAAGGAGGTTACACAATTACAGTTTTCGGATTGTTAGTTACTGTATGGGGAGCAATGATATTCTTTGAAATAAATGCGGGAGAGGTCGTACTATTATGGATTACAGCTGTTTTTGCAGTACTATTAGCTATTTATACTGCATTCTTATTTGCACAAGCAAAAGGTCGTGATTTTTGGCAAAGTCCAGCACTACCATTACATATGTTAGTTCATAGTGTAATGGCAGGAGTTGCAATTTTTATAATAGCTGGTTTAATTTTTGGAAATGAAGATTGGATGAACATCTTAAAAAACACAATGATTATTGCACTAGTTGTTAATTTATTTACATTGGTTACTGAATTAACAATTACACATCCTACAACCGCAGCAAAAATTGTTGTGAAAATGATTACCAAAGGAAGATATAAAAATCTGTTTTGGATGGTAACAGTATTAATAGGTAACATTATTCCATTAGCATTGTTATTTTTTGGAAATGGAGGGCTATTAACTGTTATTTCAGGAATATGTGTGTTAATAGGAATTTTAATTACTGAAAAAATTTGGGTGGAAGCGCCACAAAGAATTCCATTAGCTTAATTTAAAATAAAAAAATCATGGGTTATAAGAAACCATCATTTATAGAAAATATAGCAGAAAAATTAGGAATTATTCCAAATCTGCACAAAGAAGGTTATCAAGAATTTGATAGCGATATGCGTCAATTTACTGATGAAGAAGTGGCACAAATGTATGAGAATTTCCCACCACCTGAAAAGTGGGATAATTGGGTTGAATACAATCCAAAAGTTTGGCCTAAAAAAGAGAAAAAAACGTATCAAATTGTGCCAACAACTTGTTTTAACTGTGAAAGTGCTTGTGGTTTAACGGCTTTTATAGATAAAGAAACACAAGAAGTTAAAAAGTTCGAAGGAAATCCTTATCATCCTGGCAGTAGAGGTAGAAACTGTGCAAAAGGTCCAGCTACAATAAATCAAGTTACAGATCCAGATAGAATTTTGTTTCCTTTAAAGAGAAAAGGAAAACGTGGCGATGGTGAATGGGAACGTGTTTCTTGGGATGATGCTTTAGACACAATTGCTACTCGTATTAGAAAAGCAATTCTAGAAGATCGTCATAATGAAATAGCATACCATGTAGGAAGACCAGGTAACGAAAAGTTCATGAACTGGATTTTACAAGGTTGGGGAATTGATGGTCATAATTCACACACAAATATTTGTTCTTCAGGAGCTCGTTTTGGATACAATTTATGGTATGGTTATGATAGACCATCACCAGATCACGCTGAAGCAAAATTTATATTATTAATCTCTGCACATTTAGAATCTGGGCACTATTTCAATCCACATGCACAACGTATTATTGAAGGAAAAATGAAAGGGGCTAAATTGGCCACCATGGATCCTCGATTATCAAATACAGCTAGTATGTCAGATTACTGGTTACCTTCATATCCAGGTACTGAAGCTGCAGTTTTATTAGCAATGGCTTTAATTATTTTAGAAGAAGGGTTATACAATAGAAATTATTTAGAAAACTGGACAAACTGGAAAGAATATTTACGCGCTCGACATTCATATAAAGAAATAATTTTTGAAAATTATATTGCTGCTATGATTGCCGAGTATAAAGAATTTACTCCAGAATTTGCAGAAAAAGAATCAGGTGTAAAAGCAGATATGATTATTGAAATTGCACATAAAATTGGTGAAGCTGGTGAACGATTTGCGTCTCATAGCTGGCGTGCAGCAGCCGCTTCAAACCTTGGCGGTTGGGCAGTTGCACGTTGTTTGCATTTTCTAACCGTTTTAACAGGAGCGGTTGGCGCTAAAGGTGGAACATCTCCAAATTCTTGGAATAAATTCAAGCCAACACAACCAAATCCACCTGCACCTCAGAAAAAATGGAATGAATTACATTTCCCAAAAGAATACCCATTAGCTTTCTTTGAAATGAGTCAGCTTTTACCACATTTCTTAAAAGAAGGAAGAGGTAAAATGGACGTATATTTTTCACGAGTATTTAATCCTGTTTGGACGTATCCTGATGGATTTACTTGGATGGAAATGTTTTCTGATGAAACAAAATTTGGATTGCACGCAGCATTAACTCCAACTTGGAATGAAACTGCTTTTTATGCAGATTTTGTATTGCCTATGGGATTGGCGTCTGAACGTCACGATTTAAATAGTTACGCTACACACGGTGGAACTTGGGTTGCATTTCGTCAGCCAGTATTAAGAGAAGCTGCTCGTAGAAATGGAAAGCCAGTAAAATTAACATATGAAGCTAATCCAGGTGAAGTATGGGAAGAAGATGAATTTTTTATTGAATTATCTTGGAGAATAGATCCTGATGGAAGTATGGGAATTCGTAAAACATTTGAATCACCATATAGACCAGGAAAAAAAATTACGATTGATGAATATTACCAATATATTTTTGAAAGAATTAAAGGGTTAAACGAAACTGCAAAAGCAGATGGTTTTACTGGACAATTTGCAGCATTAGAATACATGAAAAAGTATGGAGCTTATGAAATTGAAAAAGGTGAGTCTTATAAAATGAATGAAAACCAACTAAGTGAAGAGCTGTTAAAAGGCACGAAAGTTGATCCTGTAAATGATGTAATTTCAAAAGATGGAAAAGGAATTGGTGTTATGATAAATGGAAAACCATGTGTTGGATTCCCTACACCATCTCGTAAAAATGAGTTTTACTCACAAACCATGGTAGATTGGAAATGGCCAGAATATGCTACACCAACATATATAAAAAGTCATATCCATAATGATGTGTTGGATAAATCAAAAGGAGAATATGTGTTAGTTCCAACTTTTAGATTACCAACATTAATTCACTCACGTTCTGGAAACGCAAAATGGCTAGTTGAAATTTCAAATAGAAATCCAATTTGGATGCATCCTGATGATGCAAAAAAATGGGGTTTACAAACAGGTGATTTAGTGAAATTAAATACGGATATAGGGTACTTTATAGATAAAGTTTGGGTAACACAAAGTATGAAGCCTGGTGTTGTAGCTTGTTCACATCATATTGGACGTTGGAGAAGGCCTCAAGATAAAACAGGAAATCGTTGGGCGACAAATACTGTAAATATTGAAAGTGATGGAAAGGGAGTTTGGAAAATGAACACGATTTCAGGTATAAAACCATTTGAATCAAGTGATAAAGATTCAAAACGAATCTTTTGGAAAGATGGAGGTGTACATCAAAATATTACTCATGCAGTGCACCCTGATCCAATAAGTGGAATGCATACTTGGCATCAACGTGTTAGAATAGAAAAACCCAAAGAAGGTGAAAATTATGGTGATATATTTGTGGATACTAATAAATCACATGAAATTTATAAGGAGTGGTTAGCAATGACTCGTCCTGCACCAGGACCAAATGGAGAAAGAAGACCATTTTGGTTTAACAGAGCTTTTAGGCCAGATGATTCAACTTATTATATTAATGAAAAATAAAAAGAGTAAATTCCACAACTGCGGGATTTTTATTATTATTTTAAAAGGAATGAGTTGATATTTTTTTAGTCAAGTTTCATTAACTACTTATAAAACGATGAAATGTTAATTAAAAACCTAAGAAATCAAGTTGAATCCCTAATCACTAATGATGTAGGTAAAATTACATCCTGAAAGGAATATGGAATATTATTATTAAGATTTTTAATTTCCTCTATTAAAATTTCAGTAGCTTTTCTACCCATTTCAAAACCAGGTTGTTTCACAGAAGACAAAGTTGGTGTTACTACAGATGACATAAACCAATCGCTAAACCCAAATACGGCTATATCTTTTGGGATTTTAATTCCACTTTCATTAAAGCATTTGAGTATTCCAACAGCAATAAGATCAGTAATAGCAAAGATGGCATCAACATTAGTTTGCTCATTTATTAATTTATGAGCATTTGTGTAGCCATCATTAAAATCATCATTATTATCGCATAAATATACAAGTGATGGATCAAAATCAATACCGTTATCTGTAAGTGCCTTTTTATAACCTAAAAATCGATCAATAGAGTTTTGAGGTGTTAACGAACCTCTAAAATGGGCAATTCGATTATATCCTTTTTTAATTAAATTAGAGACCGCATTATACGCCGCTTGTCTATCATCAATATAAACTTTGGAACAATTGGTAAGTTTGTAAATTTTATCAAAAAGAACTATAGGGATTTCGTTTTTTATTATTTCATTCAAATGTTTACAATGCTGAGTTTCATTGGAAAGAGAAATTAGAATACCATCAACTCTTTTTTGCATTAGTAATTGAAGTTGTTTTTTTTCAAATTCAAAATTTTCATTTGATTGTAAAGTGATTACCAAATATCCTTGTTTTTCTGCCTCTTCAATAACGCCATCAATCACTTTTGAGAAAAATTGGTGAACAATGGTTGGAATAATAACCCCTATAGTTTTGGTTTGGCGCGTTCTTAAATTAACAGCCACAGAATTTGGTACATAATTCATTTTTTCAGCTAGACTAACTATTGCTTCACGTGTTGATTTGCTAACATCCCTTCGGCCTTGTAAAGCCTTGGAAACTGTTGTTACAGAAATATTT
>SDWL01000412.1 GCA_004195315.1 Lutibacter sp. | reverse complement strand
AGATGTGTATAAGAGACAGACATAATAGACACCTGTAAGCACAAAAACAACACCTGCAATTACTCGCATCCGTTTTTCAATACTTGCTATTTTGTTATAAAAAACACCTACACTACCAGCTGCAAAAGCGAGTAAATATGTAAATAAAATAACTGGTAATCCTGTTCCAAAAGCAAAAACAATTGGTAAGTATAAACCATCTACACTTGAAATTGTCATTGGAATTAACATTCCAAAATATAAAGCGCCACTATAAGGACAAAAAGCCAAAGCAAAAATTGCACCAATCAAAAAAGAGCCTAATAAGCCTTTCTCTTTTAATTTTTCTGTTAGCTTTTCAGTAAAATTAGATTTCCCTAAAAAGTTTAATCTAATTACATTCAACATAATTAAGCCTACAAGAATCAATAATGGCCCTAAATATTTTTCTCCATTTTGTTGAAAAAATCTTGCAATATGAAATTTATTTGCTCCAAAAAATAATATCAATCCAATTGCTGTATAACTAAAAGCTCTTCCCAAAGAATAAACTACACCGCTTAAAAACACTACTTTTTTATTTGAAATATTTTTTGAAATAAAAGCTGTAGCGGTAATATTTGTAGCTAAAGGACAAGGACTGATTGATGTCATTAATCCTAATACCAAAGCAGATAAAATTGGTATGTTATAATTTTCAAGTAGTGCTTGTAAATAATCCATTTATACTCTTTTTAACTCCTCTTCTAATTTAATTTTTAATTCATTTGCAAAAGTTTCTTGATCGTTTCCTTTCATGAAGGCAAATTCTGTTAAATCGATTTGAGTTTCTTTGCCATCAACAATAACATTTAAAAATAAAGCTGTGCCTGTTGCTTCAAATTTCTCAGCTATTTTATAATTTTCTTCCTCATCAACATTTATAACTTGAAGCGTAATACGTTCATTTTTTAATTCTTTATAAAAATAAGTCTCTAATGTATGTTTTACACTAGCTTCAATAGTCTTACAAGTCATACATCTATGTGTTGAATGAAAATCAATCACTTCAACCCTATTCCCTATTATTTCATTAATTGAGTTCACTTCTTTAACTTTATCTTTGCAAGAAAATAACACTAAACTAACTATCATTACTACTAAAATACTAAGCTGTTTCATTGTTTAAGATTTATATGGTTAAAAAATTATATTAAAAATATATCCTGAAATTATAATACAGAGCGTAACTACTCCAAAGAAAATTCCAATTAATTTAAAGGTCATTACCTTTTTCAACAGCATTGCTTCAGGTAAAGAAAGACCTACAACACCCATCATAAATGCAATTGCTGTTCCTAACGGAATTCCTTTTGCTACCAATACCTGAACAACAGGTAAAACTCCTGATGCGTTTGAATACATTGGCACTGCTAAAATTGTGGCAATTGGCACAGCAAAAAGATTGTCTTTATTCATGTACTGCTCAAAAAATCCTTCTGGAATATATCCGTGCATTAATCCTCCAATAGCAATTCCAATTAACACATAAGGTAAAATTCCTTTTAAAATAGTTTTAGTATCTATCCAAATTGCTGGTAATCTATCTTTAAATACAACTGATTTTGTTTCAAAAATATCCGTTTCTTTCTGTGATTTTTCAAGTACTTGCTGTACCCAAGGTGTTAAATACTTTTCAAGTTTTAATTTTTGAAGAATAATACCTGAGATAGTTCCTAATAAAATTCCACTCACAACGTAAATTACAGTTGTTTTTAATCCAAACAAACCTATGAACAATCCAATAGCAACTTCATTTACCAAAGGTGATGTAATTAAAAAAGAGAATGTGACACCTAAAGGAATTCCCCCCTTTACAAAACCGATAAATAATGGCACTGATGAACAGGAACAAAACGGTGTAACAACTGTCTCTTATACACATCT
>SDWL01000411.1 GCA_004195315.1 Lutibacter sp. | reverse complement strand
AGATGTGTATAAGAGACAGCTTCATAATCTAGTTGAACCACACCAGCTTCAATTTTTGAAATGTCTAAAATATCATTTACAATTGACAGTAATTGTTTACTGTTATTAATTACAATTTTAGCATATTTTCGCCTTTTTTTAACTGATAAACTTGTTTCTAAAAATAATTCTGAAAATCCAATAATTCCGTTCATTGGCGTTCTAATTTCATGACTCATATTCGCCAAGAAAGAGGATTTCAATTTATCGGATTCCTGAGCTTTTATTAAGGCAACTTTTAATTCATCTTCAGCTTTTTTTCGTTGTATTGTTGTACTAATTTGATCAGCTACAAATTCTAATAACTGCACATCGTTTTCTGAGTATGCGTTTTCATTTGTATAACTTTGTAAAACAATTGCACCAATTGAATTATTATTTATAAGTAAAGGAACTCCCAGCCAACATTCTGAGTGGGATCCTATTATATCTACAATTCTTTGCTCAATTAATTGTAAATGCTCACTAAGAGTCAGTAATAAAGGTTTTTTTGTTTTTATCACATAGCCTGTTAATGAGTTTTTTGCAGGAAAATCTTCAATTTTTTCTTTTTCATCAACAAATACAGGAGTTGAAACCATATCCGTCTCTTCATTATAAAATGCGATATAAAAATTATTTGTGTTAATTAATTTATGCAATTCATTTTTAATAAACATTCCAAATTCCTGAAAATCACTTATGGTTAAGGCTGCATTTGAAATATTATACAATACATTTTCAAGTTCTTCATTTTTTACGGTGTCTGTTATATCTTTAACAACAGCGTGTATTGTTGGTTTGTCATCAACATCATCAATTCTTGTAAGAGACACTTCTGTAGGAAAAATAGCTCCATTTTTTTGTTGATGATTCCATCTAAATCTGTTGCTTCCATTTTCGAGAGCAATTTTTATCATTCTTTCAGACTTTATAAAAGAGCTTTCTCCTCCTTTTTGTGTTTCAGGAGATACATTTGATGGATGTATTTTAAAAAATGAATCTTTACTTTCATATCCAAACATTTTTAATGTAGCCTCATTGCAATCAACAAAAACATTATTTTTTAATATAAAAACAGCATCAACTGTTTTTTCAAAAATTGCTCTATATTTTTTTTCTGATTTTTCAATTAATTTCTTTGCATTAACTCGTTCAGTAATATCGTCTACTAAGCAAGCAGCGCCAATTATATTATTTTTAGCATCCATTAAAGTAACACAATACCATTCGCAAGTTATTATTTTTCCACTTTTTGTAATATTTTCATTTGTGTTTTTAAGACTGCCATTCTGAATAAAAAATTTTTTTCTAAGATTTTCCATCTTAGATTTTAAATATGGTGGTGTTAGTAAATCTATAGAAATTTTGCCTTTTACTTCTTCTGCGGTATACCCAAAAATACGTTGTGCAGAATTGTTCCATTCTAAAATTTTAAAATCTAAATCCCACATAATAGAAGCCAAAGGTGTATTGTTAAATTGGTCTTTTAACCGTTTAGTTCTTTCAAACAATAAATCTTCAGTGTTTTTTTGAGTAGTTATATCTTCTGCAATACCTTGAATATGTGTTATAATATTGTTTTTATTTCTGAGCTTATCAATACTAAACCGTACCCACCTCACTTTACCTTTTTTAGTAATAATTCTAAAAGGTTTTAGTTTAAGAGTTTCAGTTTTTGTATTTTTAAGTAGCTTTAAAAACTCATTTCTAATATTTTCTAAATCTTCGTGGTAAACTAAATCAGCTATTTTTACTTTATTTGATAAAAAATCGATGTTAGAATAACCGAAAAGATCTATAACTGTCTCTTATACACATCT
>SDWL01000042.1 GCA_004195315.1 Lutibacter sp. | reverse complement strand
AGATGTGTATAAGAGAATGGCTGTTTCATTTGTATTTAACATCGTTGATTTAACAAAGCTTGCTGAACCAAGTTTAATATCCATACAATTAATTGAGGCTTGTATTCCTTTTCCTAATATTTCTTCAAAAGAGGATGGGGTTTCTTTTAAAGTTTCAACTTTAATATATTCATAAAGTAGCCTACTTAATGGATGATTTGAAGCTCTTAAAACACTTTTTATTGTTGAAAGTTCTTCGGTTGAAAGCTCTTCGCCTTTATAAAATAATTGAGTTTTATCACTTGATGTTATTGTGCCTGTTTTATCAAAAATAATAGTATCTATTTTCGCCATATTCTCAATAGAATCTGCGTTTTTTAAATAGAATTTCTTATAACCAAAAATTCGCAACATATTTCCAATTGCAAATGGAGCAGATAATGCTAACGCACACGGGCAAGCTATTATTAATACAGCTGTAACAACATTTATTACCATTGATACATTATAAAAATACCAAAAAAGACCTGCTAAAAAAGCAATAATTAATATAGCAATTGTAAAATATTTACTAATTGTGTCAGTAATATTTTTTATGGTAACATCGTTGGTTTTATTAAAAACATCGTTACTCCATAACTGAGTTAAATAACTTTGAGAAATTGTACTAATTACTTCCATTTCAATAGCTCCAGCAGTTTGTTTACCACCAGCAAACAACTTCTCTCCAGATTGTTTAATTACAGCTACTGATTCACCAGTTACAAAACTATAATCAATAGCTGCGTTTCCATTAATTAAAATCCCATCAACCGGAATTAACTCCTCATTTCTTATTAATAATCTATTTCCTTTTACTATATCATTTACTGAAATACTTTTTTCACTACCATCTACTATAATAGTAACAGCAATTGGGAAGTATGATTTATAATCCCGTTCAAATGATAAAAAATTATACGTCTTTTGTTGAAAGAATTTACCTAATAACAAGAAAAAAACCAATCCCGTTAAACTATCAAAAAAACCAGATCCAATATCAAACATAATTTCAACAGTACTTCTTATAAATAATACGGTAATTCCAATAGCTATAGGAACATCAATATTTAAAATTTTATGCTTAACTCCTTTATAAGCCGAAATAAAATAATCTTTTGCTGAATAAAACACAACTGGAACTGCCATAATAAACATTAACCATCTGAATAAAGGTTTGTATTTTTCTAACCAAAACTCATTAACTGCAAAATATTCTGGGAATGATAATAGCATGATATTTCCGAAAGCAAAAGCCGCTATTGAAACTTGGTAAATTAAAGTTTTATCTACTTTATTTCTCTTTGCATCAGCATCTTCTAAACTTATATAAGGTTCATAGCCAATAGATGTAATTATCTCAACAAGTTGCTTTAAATTAGTTTCTTTATTTTTAAAGGTAATTCTAAATGTCTTCATTGGAAAATTCACCATTGAAGTTGCTACGCCATTATTTAATTTGTTTAAATTTTCTAAAACCCAAATACAGGAACTACAATGAATACTTGGTATATAAAATTCTACTACTGAAGTTTCCCCATCGTTAAATTCTAACAATTTTTCAATAATTTCTTCATTTTCTAAGTAATTATACTTGCCTTGTATATCTTTTGGAATAGTTCCGGGTGAAGATTCTAAATCATAATAACAACTTAATTCATTAGCATTTAATATTTCATAAACTGTTTTACAACCATTACAACAAAAATCCTTTTCATTAAAATAAATTGACTTTTTACCACAATCAGCACCACAATGATAACAATTATTCAAATTCATAGTATTATTTAAATTCTATACAAAACTATTCATTTATTGGTTCATTGATATGACAAATATCATTTATTTTTGTACATTAGCGGCCTACTACTACTAGTATTAAAATTTGATTTTTATGTCAAAATGTGGACAATGCATCATTAAACGATTTAACTCTCTTAAGGCTTTGACTCAAGAAGAACTAGAGAAATTTTCAGATCATAAAACTTCACTTTTCATTAAAAAAGGTGAAAATTTAATGACTGAAGGAAACCCAATAAATGGCTTATATTGTATTAGAGATGGCAAGGCTAAATTAACAAAGCTTAGCACAAATGGTAAGGAACAAATTATAAAATTTGTTAAAGGTGGAGATATTTTAGGGCAACGCTCTATTCTAAGTGATGAACCTGTGGGTTTAAATACTACCGCCTTAGAAGATATGCACGTTTGTTTTATTCCTAAACAAGATATATTAGATACTATTAGGGAAAACGGTCAGTTTTCTTTGAATATAATGAAGGTTATTTCTCATCAATTAAACCAAGCTAATACTTTAATATCTCAAATGGCTCAAAAACCAGTTAAAGAACGTTTAGCTGAAACTCTGCTTAGTTTAGAAGAAATTTTTGGTGTTGATAATGATGGTTGTATTGATGTTGTTTTAACAAGAGAAGAAATTGCAAATACAATTGGAACAGCTACAGAATCAGCAATTCGATTATTATCTAATTTAAAAAAAGATGGTGTTATTGATTTAATTAATAAAAAGGTGAAAATTTCAGATAAAAATGCTCTTAAAAATATGTCTGAAGGTTATTAAAAAAAATTAGAGTATTAAAATAAAAAAGCCTTTTAGATTTTCTAAAAGGCTTTTTTATTTTAATATATCATATTTTATGCCATCATTTTAGCAGCTATTCGTTTATAAATACCTTTTTCAAGTTTAGAACGTATTGCTGAAAAAGCTTCTATAGTTACTTTTACATCTTCTAATGTGTGAGTTGCTGTAGGAATTAACCTCAAAATAAGTAAGCCTTTTGGAATTACTGGATAAGCAACAATTGAACAAAATATTCCATAATTTTCACGTAGATCATTAACCATAGCCATTGCTTCAGGAATATCACCTTCTAAAAAAACTGGAGTAACACATGTATTTGTTTTACCAATATTAAAACCATTATCTTTTAATCCATTTTGTAAAGCATCAACATTCTCCCATAACTTTCTTTTAAGTTCTGGCATAGTCCTAAGCATATCTAAACGTTTTAAAGCTCCTTTAACCATGGCCATAGGCAATGCTTTCGCAAACATTTGTGAACGCATATTATATTGCAAGTACTGAATAATTTCTTTATCGGCAGCAAAAAAGGCTCCAATTCCAGCCATAGATTTTGCAAAAGTAGCAAAATATACATCAATACCATCTTGTACCCCTTGTTCAAAGCCAGCTCCTTTACCTTCTTGTCCTAAAGTTCCAAAACCATGAGCATCATCAACTAAAAATCTAAAATTATAATTTTCTTTTAATGCAACAATTTCTTTTAATTTTCCTTGTTCACCACGCATTCCAAAAACTCCTTCTGAAATTACAAGAATCCCACCTCCTGTTTCTTCTGCAATTTTAGTTGCTCTTTGTAAGTTTTTTTCTAAGCTTTCAATATCATTATGTTGATATGTAAATCTTTTTCCATGATGTAATCTAACACCATCAATAATACAGGCGTGTGAATCAATATCATAAACTATTACATCATTTTTACTAACCAAAGCATCAATAGCAGAAACCATTCCTTGGTAACCAAAATTCACTAAATATGCTGCTTCCTTTTCAACAAATTCAGCACATTCAATTTCTAATTGCTCATGATATTTTGTATGTCCAGACATCATTCTAGCTCCCATTGGGTAAGCCATACCATATTCTGCGGCTGCTTCAGCATCTGCTTTTCTAACTTCAGGGTGGTTTGCCAACCCTAAGTAATCATTAATACTCCAAGTGATAACTTCTTTACCATTAAATAGCATTCTATTAGAAATTTCTCCTTCTAATTTTGGAAAGACATAATATCCTTCTGCCTGTTTAGCCCATTTCCCTAATGGACCTTTATCTTTAACTATTCTTTCAAATAAATCTTTCATTGTCTTAAATATTTAGGGCAAAATGTAATTTTTATTTACATTTATATAAGATTGCAAAGTACGGTAATTTTTTTATGCTATTCAAATGTTAATGTTACAAAAAAAAGAGGTTAAAAATTAACTTTTCAACCTCTTCCAAATTATTATTTAAACAATACTACTTTATATATTCAACTTCAACATGTGCTTGTTTTTGAGTGTCAAAAAAGCCTTGTTCCTTCATCCAATCATCACTATATATTTTTTCCATATAACGTGAACCGTGATCTGGTAATATTAGTATTACTTTTGAATTTATATCAAAATAACCTTTTTCTGCATATTGTATAGCTGCTTGTACTACAGCTCCACTTGTATAACCTGCAAACAAGCCTTCTTTGAGTGCTAATTCTCTAGCTCTATGTGCTGCAGCTTCATCAGTAACTTTTTCAAAAACATCAACAATATCAAAATCTGTAGCTGTTGGAATTAAATTTTTACCTAATCCCTCAATTCTATATGGATAAATTTCATTTTTATCAAATTCTCTAGTTTCGTGAAATTTCTTTAAAATTGAACCAAATGCATCAACACCTAGTGTTTTAATATTAGGATTTTGCTCTTTTAAATATTTAGAAACACCTGATATTGTACCTCCCGTACCACTTGCAGCAATTAAATGTGTTATTTCTCCATTAGTTTGTTTCCAAATTTCAGGACCTAAAGAATTGTAATAGGCTTCCGCATTTAATTGATTAAAATATTGATTTATATAAATAGAATTTGCTGTTTCTTTATGAAGTCTTTTTGCAACTTCATAATAAGAACGTGGATCATCAGCATCAACATGTCCTGGACAAACAAATACTTTAGCTCCCATAGCTTTTAGCATATTTATTTTACCTGCTGAAGCTTTAGAATTAACTGCCAGCATGCATTTATATCCTTTTATAATACTTACTAATGCAATACTAAATCCTGTATTACCAGAAGTTGTTTCAATTATAGTGCTATCTTTATTTAGTAATCCTTGTCTTTCTGCTTCCTCAATAATATGTAAAGCTGCTCTATCTTTCATAGAATGCCCCGGATTAAATCCTTCGTACTTTGCATAAAAATTACCAACAAGGTTATTTGTGATTTTATTTAACTTAATTAAAGGAGTATTACCAATAAGGTCTAATATATTGTTACTTATACCTGTATTTTTTGTCATTTTTTAGAGTTTAATTCTAACTATGAGTATTTTTATATTGGGCTATTAATAAAGATTAATAACGAGCAAATTTAATATTTTTTTTTAAACTTTTATGTAACCTTCCAAATCTAGAATAAAACTATAATCTCTAGCTACTTCTTTTAATGCATCAAATCTCCCTGAAGCGCCACCGTGACCGACTTCCATATCTGTATGCATGCATAGGATATTTTTATCAGTTTTTAATTCTCTTAACTTAGCAATCCACTTTGCAGGCTCAAAATATTGTACCTGAGAATCGTTTAAACCTGTTGTAATTAACAAATTTGGATAATTTTGTTGGACAATGTTATCATAAGGCGAATAAGATTTCATATAGTCATAATATACTTTTTCATTTGGATTTCCCCATTCATCGTATTCACCAGTTGTAAGAGGTATGCTATCATCTAACATTGTTGTAACTACATCTACAAAAGGAACAGATGCTAAAATTCCATGAAACAATTCTGGATTCATATTAATAATAGCTCCCATTAATAAACCACCTGCTGATCCACCACTTGCATATAAGTGATTTTCTGAAGTGTACTTGTTTTCAATTAAAAATTTTGCACAATCAATAAAATCCGTAAATGTATTTTTTTTATTTAATAATTTTCCATTTTCATACCATTTACGACCTAAATATTCACTTCCTCTTACATGAGCTATTGCAAATACAAAACCTCTATCTAACAAACTTAAACGTGTAATGCTAAAACCAGCATCTATGGTAATTCCGTATGATCCATAACCATATAATAGTAACGGTGTTTGCTTAGTTAAAGTAGTATTTTTGTGATAAACAATAGAAATTGGTATTTTGGTTCCATCAATAGCTGTCGCCCATATACGTTCGCTTTTATAGTTATCCTTTTTAAATTTACCCCCTAAAACTAGTTGTTCTTTTTTAATTTCTTTTGTTTTAGTAATTACATTAAAATCTATTACTGAACTAGGAGTAGTCATAGAATTATATCCATAACGAATGCAGTTTGTGTCAAATTCAGGATTAAAATAAACTCCTGCTGAATACGTTTCTTCTTCAAAAGGAAGGTAATAATCTTCAGAGTTGTCCCAATAGATAATTCTAATTTTATTCAATCCATTGGATCTTTCTTCAACAACTAAAAAATCTTTAAAAATTGAAATATCTTCTAAGAAAACCTCTTCTCTATGTGGAATTACATCAAACCAATTTTCTTTTAATGTTTTCTCTTCAGAAGTTTTCATTAATTTAAAATTGATAGCTTTGTCTTTATTAGTATGTATGTAGAAATGATTTTTATAATGTGCTATATTGTATTCTAAATCTCTTTCTCTAGGTTGAAACACTCTAAATTCTCCAGTAGCATTATCAGCTTCTAAAATACGGTATTCTGTTGATACTGTACTGCTTGAACCAATAATTATATATTTTTCAGATTTAGTTCTGTACGCAAATGTGCTAAATGCTTCATCTTTTTCATGAAAAACTTCAACATCATTAATAGGATCAGTTCCTAAAACGTGACGAAATATTTTTTCACTTCTTAAAGTAATTGGATTCTTTTGTGTGTAAAAAACCGTTTTATTATCACTCGCCCAAGATGCACTTCCTGTTGTATTTTCTATTTTGTCAGGATAAATTTCACCTGTTATTAAATTTTTAAACTGCAACGTATATATTCTTCGGCTTACTGTATCAACACCGAAAGAAACTAAATTATTATTTGGACTAACAGACAGACCTGATAATTTATAATAATTATAGCCTTCTGCCAATTTATTAACATCAAACATAATTTCATCTTTAGCATCTAAAGAATCCTTTTTTCGAGCATAAATTGGATATTGGTTTCCTATTTCAAATCTTGTTGTATAATAGTAATTGTTTTTTTTATAAGGTACAGATTCGTCATCTTCTTTTATTCGAGATTTCATTTCTTGAAATAAATCTTCCTGAAATTGTTTTGTATGAGCAGTTTTTGTATCATAATATACATTTTCCTCATTTAGATAATCTATTACCTTTGGATTTTCTTTTTCATTTAACCAATAATAATTATCGATTCTAACATCACCATGAATTTCAAGTTTCTGTTCTATCTTTTCAGCTTTTGGTGTTTTCATAAAGTCCTCTGTCATTCCTACTAATTTTTGAGCGGCAAAAATAGGATAATTTAGCCTTGAATTAACTATTATTTAGTTAAAATATCTGAAGGCTTATTTACATTACAATAAATAGCACATGTAGAAGTTTTTATTTTATAATTTTTTTAAAAATTATTCACTAAAACAATCTTCAGAAAACCCAATTAAATATACTTTTTCCTGAGCTCTTGTAATTGCTGTATATAACCAACGAAGGTAATCAATGTTTTGACCATCAGGTAAATATGGCTTCTCAACAAATACTGTTTTCCATTGTCCACCCTGTGATTTATGGCACGTTACTGCGTATGAGAATTTCACTTGCAAAGCATTAAAATACTTACTCTTTTTAACTGCCAATAACTGCTTATATTTAGAGCTTTCATGAGCAAAATCTTTACCAACTTCTTGGTATAATCTATTAGATTCTTCATAAGATAGTGAAGGTGATTCAGAAGAAAGCGTGTCAAGTAATAATACTGTTTCAAATGGTTTTTGGTTAGGATAATCAATCATTCTTAATTTAACTTCAGCAAATCTGAAGCCATATAATTCCTTAATATTAAAAATTTCTAATATTTCACAAATATCACCATTTGCAATAAAACCAGCTTCACTACTATCTTTTAACCAGAAATAATTATTTTTAACAACCATCACAAAATCTCCTGTAGAAATTTCATTTTCTTGACCTCTAATTTTACTTCTTATTTGTTGATTGTACTGATTGGCTCTTTTATTTGAACGAACAATAAAAGCGGTATCTTCTACTCCAATATTATCATAAGCAGTATTAATTGCATCTTCAATATCATATCCATCAATAAGTCTAATTAAATCAGGAAAGCCCAATTGAAACTGGAAATTACTAAAACCATTGTTTGCTAAAATTAAACGTAATTCAGTAGCATTTATTAAAATTCCCGAATCTTCATGCTGACGCATTACTTCATTTAATTCAATTTCGGTAACATCTTTATTATAGTTTAATGAAAGCTTTTTAGAATCCAACGCCGGACTAATATCTAATTTAACGGGCGGTAACTGAGCCGTATCACCAATTAAAATTAATTTACAATGTGTACCAGAATAAACATATGAAATTAAATCATCTAATAAAGATCCATTTTCAAATAGTTTTGGACCAGTTTGGGAATCTGGAATCATTGAGGCTTCATCTACTATAAACAGTGTATTTGTATGTTTATTTGTTTGTAACGTAAAATCTACACCACCGGCTTTATTTTTTTTTGGAAAATATATTTTTTTATGAATTGTAAATGCCTGTCTGTTGGAATATCCAGAAATAACTTTCGCAGCTCTACCCGTTGGAGCTAACAACATGGCCTTTTTACCAACTCGCCATAAATTATTTACAACGGTACTAATTGTAGTTGTTTTTCCAGTTCCTGCATAACCTTTCATTAAAAAAAGCGCGTCTTTATTTGAATCAAAAACAAACTCTGACAATTTACTCAGTAATACATTTTGAGAACTTGTTGGTTTAAAAGGAAACTTTTCAATAATATCTTGATAAAATTCTGGTGCAGTTTTTGTCATATTTCAAATAAAATTCAAATATACAAATTGATTTATGCTCAAAAATTTTTCTCATTAAAAAAAATTTGTAGATTTGCGTACACACATAAAATTTAAATACAAATGATGACATTTTTAATTATAATTGCTGGTATTGTAGTTACTGGTTTTTTAGCTTATGCAATTGTTAATTTTATTCCAAGAAAACTTCATTGGATGATTTCAATAGTATTAATTGCTTTGGCAGCGTTTTTAGTTTATAAAATTAATTTTGAAATTCAAAAACCTGTTCAATTTAATAAAGAGAAAAAAGTTAAATATGCTGCAGTAATTAAGAATATGAAAATTCTTCGTGATGCTGAAGTTGCTCATAAAAAGGTAACAGGAAAATATACAACAGATGCTGAAGGATTAATTCAATTTATTGATACAGCACAATTTGCTTTAACACAAACAAGAAACGTTCCAAGAACAATTAATGTTGGTGGTGGAATTACTAAAGAAATTGAAGAAAGAGTTGTTGATACTATTGGTTATGAAGATGTAAAAACTCAATTTTCTGGAGTAGATTATAAAAACATGCTGAATATTCCTGGTACAGATCAAAAATTTAAGATTGAGATTGGTGAAATTGAAAAAATACAAGGTTTATTTGCTCCTGTATTTGAAATAAAAGTTGATAAAGCTTTAATTTTAAAAGGAATGGATTTGAATCTTATAAGACAAGAAAAAGAAGCAATTGGTGGTGAAGAAGTTAGAGGTGAATATATTAGAGTTGGTTCATTAGGTGAAGTAAGCGAAGACGGTAACTGGCCGCCATTTTATGATCAAGGAGATAAAAAAGATAACGAATAATAAAGTAGATTTTTTAAATCTACAAGAAAACCACATATCCATCCAACTTAGTTTGGATGGATTTTCTTTTTGTATTTATAATAAAATACAAGAAGAAATAGCTGCTTTTGTAGTTTATGAGTTAGAAAATAACACAAATTCTCCATACAAACATTTAGAACAGGTTAAACAATTATATGATCAAGAAATTTTACTTCATATAAAATATGAATCTGTTAGTGTTTCACATTTTAATAACCTAGTTACACAAGTACCTAAAGCCTTTTTTAATAAAAATAATCTAAAAGACTACCTACAACACACTATTAAAGTGCTAGGTAATGATTATATTACCTGTCTCTTATACACATCT
>SDWL01000410.1 GCA_004195315.1 Lutibacter sp. | reverse complement strand
TTCTAATATAATAGAAGAAGAAAAAAAGGTAATTATTACTGAAGAAGTTAAAGATGAAATCCTAGAAAATTGAAAGACGATTTCTTTAAATATCAAGCACAAACTTCTCCACACCCACTAGCATTAGAAATTTCTAGTGCAAATGGAAGCTATGTATATGATATAAATGGGAAAGAATATTTAGATTTTATTGCTGGTGTTTCTGCCAATACATTAGGTCATAAACACCCTAAAATTTCACAAGCCATAAAAGATCAGGTTGATAAATATACACATGTTATGGTGTATGGAGAGTTTATTCAACAACCTCAAGTAAGTCTTACTAAATTACTTGCAGAAAATTTACCAAAATCATTAGAAACAGTTTATTTAACCAACTCTGGAACCGAGGCCACGGAAGGAGCCATAAAATTAGCAAAACGATTTACCGGTAGAAGTGAAATTATAGCTGCAAAAAACGGCTATCACGGCAATACACAAGGTGCGATGAGTGTTTGTGGAGCTGAACAACAAAATAGTGCTTTTAGACCATTAATACCTGGTATTAAATTTATAACATTTAACAATTTAGTTGATATTGATAAAATTACAAATACTACCGCTGCAGTAATTTTAGAAACTATTCAAGGTGGAGCTGGATTTATAGAACCTCAAAGTAATTATTTAAAAAAAATAAAAGATCAATGTGATAAAGTTGGTGCTTTACTAATTTTAGATGAAATTCAATCTGGAATTGGGAGAACAGGAAAACTCTTCGGTTTTGAAAATTATAATGTTATTCCTCACATCATTGTTGCTGGAAAAGGATTAGGAGGTGGAATGCCAATTGGTGCTTTTATTTCTTCACATAAAATAATGAGTTGCTTAAAACAACAACCTAAACTTGGGCATATTACAACTTTTGGCGGGCATCCAGTAATTGCAGCAGCAGCCAATGCAACACTAACAGAATTATTAAATTCAAACTTAATTGAACAAACTCTTCAAAAAGAATTTCTTATAAGAAAATTATTAGTTCATCCTTTAATAACAGAAATAAGAGGAAAAGGATTAATGCTTGCTGTATTTGTTGAAACTGATGAATTAGCTTCAAAAATAATTTTAAAATGTATTGATAAAGGTTTACTATTATTTTGGTTATTATTTGAAGGAAAAGCCATTCGTATCACTCCTCCTCTTACTATATCTGAAAATGATATTTTTAAAGGTTGTACTATTATTATAGACGTCTTAAATGAAGTATTATCTGAATATATAAATTAAACTTAACCAAGTAATTATTATAACTATAATCGAAAAAACCAAATGTACACAACTATAATACCAAATGTACGTTTTTTCACACCTAACAAAGTAAAAACAACATATAAAAACCCCATTTAAATCACTTTTAAATGGGGTTTAAACTACTATTAAATAGTTAAACTATAATTTGATGTAAGAGCCTCAGTCTTTCTTCTAGACTTATTACTTGAAGCTGATAACTGCATTTCCTTATCAGAACTTAACCAACCAAATTTCTTACGATATGTATCAAGCATTTCATTTGGGTAGCTAGATAATAAAAACTTTCCTTTTATCTTACTCAAAGCATCTAACAACTCATCAAAATGCTCTTGATTGTAACCTCCATAGTGTCCTTGGTTTGCACCTACATACGGTGGGTCAATATAAAAGAATGTTTCAGGTGTGTCTAACCTTTTAATTAGATATACAGCATCCCTTTGTTCAATCTGCACTAAATCTAACCTTGTAGAAAACTCCTCTGTAAAAGCAGCCTTTTTGTTATGATTTAAAAGGTTTTCCTTTGTTCTTGTTTGGCTACTTCTCCAAGAACCTATTTTGTTGCTAAATCCTTGAATACAGCCCATCCAAAATGCCCAAGCTCTATGCACAGGAGTAAATATGTAAGGAGTATCATAAATAGTAATTGCACGCTTGTAGGCTTCACGTGAGTAA
>SDWL01000409.1 GCA_004195315.1 Lutibacter sp. | reverse complement strand
AGATGTGTATAAGAGACAGGATTAATTATTTGGACAATTTGGTGTAGTTGTAGGTAAATGAAACTCTAAATTGTTTTTTAACTCTTCTTTTTTGCTGTCAGATAAGTCTGTATAAGCCTTTACATCATGTTGTTTTAAGCCTTGCCAAGCTAAAGCTTCATAAAAGCTATCAGGTAATGAATTAGCTCCATTATTTGTGAGATAGTTATAATCACTTACTAAAGCATATTTATGAAAATTCTTTAGTGCATTTGTCATTTCTCCTACATATAAATCTGCCATAGATTCGTGTTGTGCAGAAGCTTTGAAATTGTCCGATTTAAAACTTTCATAGGTTGTTCTGAAATCTAAATCTCCACTTGTTGGATATTTTGTATTCAATTTTCTAAACATATCAGCGTGAATATATTCGTGTAAAATTGTTCTTGCTACTTGAAGTGCTTTATTTGATGACATTTGAAATGAATTTATTTGAATAGTAATCACATTATTTATTGGCGGTTTTGCAACTCCATTAACTTCATCACCATTTACTTTATAGACTCTCTCCTTAGACTCAATTTTAATATCAAATTCAGATTCTCCATCAAATTTATTCAATATATTTTTTACATATGAATTTCCTGTTTTGTCAAGTAAACCGTTGATACATTCTTCTTTACCAGTAAGGTTATTGATAATTTGATCAGGGCTATCATCTGCAGGTGGATTAATTAAGATATTTCCCGCTGCTCTTGTAGGATGAGGATCGGTAGTTGAAAGGGAAGTGTTAGCATAATCGACAAAACTTGAAAATGAAGAACCTCTTGTTGAACCAATAAACCAAGTTGTGCTATTACCAGCACTAACAGTATTGGTTAAAAAAACTTCATCTAGTGCTATGCAACCAGCACAGCTTTCAGGCCAAACTATATCTTCTTTTGCAAATGCTGTTTTCTTTGGTTTTGAATTTATATCAGAATATTGAGGAATAAATCTAGAGTAAAACATACCTTTTCTTATTCTATAGCCATCAATAAATTTTCCATTTAGGTCATTTAAATAAATTCTGGCGTTTATAATAGAACCTTTAGGAGTGATAGAATCTTTATAAATAGTATAAATCACATTTTTCATCTCATCTTCTAACTTTATAAAGAATAATTTGGACTCATAATTACCAGGTCTATTTATAGATACATCTACATTAGTAAGTAGAGCATCTGTATAAAGTAATGAAAGTTGATTAGCAGTTTCCCAAAAAGGTGTTACCTGAAAATCATTTGTTCCTTTTTTAGAAGTATTTTGTTTTTGAGCAATAGAAAAATAACTTTGGGCCTGATTAATAGAGACGGTTTGAGCAGGGATAAAATTATTATTCATTTCAGAAACACTGTCAAATTCATCGTTTTGGCAATTCCACATTAGTAGTGAAATGCCCACAAGTATAATTCCAGTTTTTAAATAGTTTTTCATTTTTTTCATAGTGTTTAAATTTAGTGATTATAATTTCTCTGTTGAATTTCTGAGTAATATAAACCACAACGGTTTAGAGCATGAAAAGTTGCGAGTTTGAAAACGCAATTTTCCGCTGTTTAAAATTATGTTTATTATTTGTTTTAAATATCATATTTGTTAGAATTTAGCAATTTTTTATGCGCATTGTTGGCAAATCGTTTTAATCAATCAGCTTATCCTCAAATAAACTTAATATAAATCGTTTATATTTTTTTCTCTCGTAATCAAATGCAAAATAAGAAATTACATATCCGACAAAAAAGACAGTTAAACTAATAACTTTAGGTGCATTTATAGTAAAATCTTTAAGTGACTCAGAATGGAAACTGTCTCTTATACACATCT
>SDWL01000041.1 GCA_004195315.1 Lutibacter sp. | reverse complement strand
TCCGATAGCCAGTGGTTATGTAAACAATACTGTGATTGTCACAGGAGAAGCACCGGATGGCACAGATTTAACAGAGCAAGCTTCAGCAGCTGTTGAAATTGATTACTCAAATAATGGAAATCCGTTCTATAGTGTTATTAAAACAGCTGATTTATTGGAAATATCTGCAGTAGGAAATATTATAAACTATACAGTAACTGTAGCTAATTCTGCAACATTTGCTATAAGTAATATAGAAGTCATTGATCTTTTGGTAGATTTAACTCTAATTAGTGGAGATGATAATTCAAATGATAAGTTAGATGTTGGTGAAATCTGGACTTATCAGGGAAGCTATACAGTAACTGAAGAGGCAATTTCAGGTTTTGGAGTTGATTCAACAGGAACTGTAGACAATGATGGAGATGTTGATAATACTGTAAATGTTACAGGTTCAGATCCATCAGGAGCCGTTTTAGGACCAATTTCAGATAGTGTTTTTGTAATCATTCAGATACCTCCAATTGCGGAAGATGACCTTGCTGAAACTGAAGCAAATATTCCCGTGGATATTGATATCTTGGCAAATGACTCTGATGCAGATGGAACAATAGATCCAAATTCAGTATCCATAATTAATAATCCAAATAATGGTACTGTTCTTGTAAATATTGATGGAAGTGTTACATACGCACCAGATTTAGACTTCATTGGAGATGATATTTTTACTTATGAAGTATGTGATAATCATGGCTTATGCGATACAGGAGAAGTGACTGTTATTGTTGCGGGAGTTTTAGGAGCTGAACTTATAATCCCTGATGGATTTTCACCAAATGGGGATGGAGTGCATGAACTGTTTGATGTTGAAGGTTTAGTTAATTTATATCCAAATTTTAAAATGGTAATATACAATAGATGGGGAGTTGTGGTTTATGATTATAAACATAGCGGAAATCCTTTGACAGAACCTATTTGGTGGGATGGATATTCAAATGGAAGAATGACAATGGGTAACAAACAGGTTCCTGTGGGAACATATTTTTACACCTTATATTTTAACAAAGATGACGCTAAACCAAGAGCGGGTTATTTATACTTAAATAGATAATAAATTGAAAGTTTTTATAACACTTAAATAACATGTTTATGAAAAGAATAAAAATAATATTGAGTATACTTACTTTGTTGACGATTCATTCACTTTATAGTCAGCAAGATCCGCAATACACACAATATATGTATAATATGCATATAGTAAATCCCGCTTATGCAGGTTCACTAGGAACACTAAACATTGGTTTGCTACATAGAACACAGTGGGTTGGATTAGACGGTGCACCCAAGACGACGGTAGCAACAATAAATGCACCAATAAAGAAAAATGTAGGATTAGGCTTGTCTATTTTTGCTGATGAGATTGGTCCAGTAAAAGAGCAGAATTTATTTGTAGATTTTTCTTATACAATTCAAACATCAGAATATGGGAATTTAGCATTTGGAGTAAAAGGGGGGCTAACTTTTTTAGATGCCAACTTAAGTAACTTAGATTTGGGAGATAACCTTCCTGACGATGTATTTAATAATGATATCAATAATTCCTATGCTAATTTTGGAGCAGGTGCCTTTTATTATACTGATCATTTTTATTTAGGACTATCAATGCCAAATATGCTCAACCAATTTCATCTTAAGAAAAAAGGAGGAATAATTAGTTCTGCTGCGGAAAAGATGCATTACTTTTTAACAAGTGGGTATGTATTTGAATTAAATGATCATTTAAAATTAAAGCCTTCAGTATTATTAAAAGGTGCGGGTGGAGCTCCACTTTCAATTGATTTTTCAGGGAATGTATTAATAAATAATAAATTAGAATTTGGTCTATCATGGAGAGCAGATGATTCTGTTAGTGCTTTAATGAATATTGAAGTAGCTCCATTGATAAGAATAGGATATGCGTATGATTATACCATAACAAATCTTGGTGATTTCAATTCAGGATCGCACGAAATTATATTGTTAATAACAATTAGTAATTCAAGATATGGAGTATCACCTAGATTCTTTTAATGGATAATAAAACTTAAAAATGATGAAAAAAGTAGCCATAGTAATTTTATTGCTTTGTTTTTTTACAAGCAATGCACAAGTTGAAGAGCCACGTTATTCTTTAAAAAATATTTCATCGAATAATGTAATGTCTAATTTTGGTACTACCTATTTTGGAAACGACAAATTGGTATTTGCTTCACCTGCAAAAAGAAATTACATTATAAATAATCTTTGGAAAGGAAATAATCAACCATTTTTAGAAATATATGTTGGTACTATTGGGGACGATGGAGAATTAAATGATATTCAAAAATTATCAAAAATTGTAAATACAAAGTTCCACGAAGCTTATGTTGCATTTTCAAAAGATAAAAAAACGATTTATTTTACACGAAGCAATTATTTTGAAAGAAAATATAGAAAAGATTCTTTAGGAATCAATCGTTTAAAAATATTTAAAGCTACCCAGGATATGAATGGGAACTGGTCTGAAATTTCAAATTTACCGTTTAATAATGATCATTATTCTGTAGGGCATCCAACTTTAAGTGAAGATCAAAAAACATTATATTTTGTTTCTGATATGCCAGGTACATTAGGAAAAACAGATATTTTTAAAGTAGTGGTTCATCAAGATGGCACTTATGGAAAACCAATGAATTTAGGTCCAGACATTAATACTTCTGGAAATGAAATGTTTCCTTATGTAGTTGGAAATAATGAATTGTATTTTTCATCTGATGGTAGAGAAGGGTTTGGTATGTTAGATGTATATATGAGTACTTTAGAAAATAATATGGTACTTTCAACGTTACATTTAGAAGAACCTATTAATAGCGATCGAGATGATTTTGGTTTCATTATAAATAATGAAACCTTGGAAGGTTACTTCACATCAAATCGTTATGGAGGAAAAGGAGATGATGATATTTATTATTTCAAAGAAAATAAACCTGTAATTTGTAATCAATCTGTTACTGGAATTGTAAAAGATAGTGAAATGGGGTTACTTCTGCCAGGAACTTTAATTAACTTATTTAAAAACAATGTTAAAATAGATAGCCTTTCTGTAACTGTAGGTGAAGATGCAATATTTGAATTCCCTTTAGAATGTAATTCAAATTATAAAATAGTAGGAACTTTAGAAAATTATCTAAAAGGATCTGTAAATTTGAATACTACTGATGAAGATAAAAAAACACACGAAGTTGTTCTAACGCTAGAACCTGATGAAGAATTTGTGGTAATTGGAGAAAAAGTATTACTGAAAATTAATACAATTTATTTTGATTTTGATAGATCAAATATAAGGCCCGATGCAGCACAAGAGTTAGAGAAAGCTATTGAAATTCTAAAAAAATACCCTAACGTAATTGTAGAATTTGGAGCGCATTGTGATTCTAGAGGTCCTGATGCTTATAACTATAAATTATCATCTAGAAGGGCAAACTCAACAGTGGAATATATGTTTGCAAAAGGTATCCCAACTAGTCAGTTAACAGGCAAAGGATATGGAGAAAAAAATCTGACGAACCACTGTTCAAATGGAGTTAAATGTTCAGAAGATGAGCACCAAAAAAATAGACGGACTGAATTTATAATTACTAATCCTGAAGTAATTAAATCAAAAATTGATAAGAAAATATAAACTTTTGGCAGCCGATAAATAATAAAATTTGATTATACTACCGTTGTGGGGACGACAATTTTCTCAAGTTATTATTTGCGGCTGCTTTTTTATATTCCCTATGAATTTAACAAAAACTGTTTCAATTCATTATAAGTTGAAATATATTTAGAAACTTTTTCTTTATCAATTACTTCCTTAATTTGTGTTGGCAACTTAATAGTTTCATTTATCACAGGTTCAACAACATCTAAAAATTTCACAGGATGTGCAGTTTCTAAAAATATACCTTGAACATTATTTATAGCTAAATATTTTTTTAATCCTAAATAACCAACAGCTCCATGTGGATCAGCAATATAATTAGAATTATCTTTCATAAATTTCATCGCCTCACGTGTTTCATCATCTGTAAATGAATAGGAGGAAAGGTGTTTTTTTAATTCAGAAATACTGTTCTTGTAAATTTCAATAATCCGTACAAAATTACTTGGATCACCAACATCCATAGCGTTTGAAATTGTTTGAATAGATGGCTTTGGAGTATAAACGTCAGTTTCCAAATACTTAGGAACAATATCATTTGCATTTGTTGAAGCAATAAATTGTTTTACTGGCAGTCCTAATTGTTGCGCCATCATACCAGCACAAATATTTCCAAAATTTCCACTTGGAATAGAAAACACAAGATCTTTTTCTTTATTTTTTAATTGTTTATAAGCAAAAAAGAAATAAAACATTTGTGGCAACCAACGTGCAACATTTATAGAGTTTGCCGAAGTTAAATTTTTGTTTAAAATTAAATCTTCATCTAAAAAAGCTTTTTTTACCATTGCTTGGCAATCATCAAAAGTACCATTAACTTCTAATGCAGTAATATTTTTTCCAAGTGTAGTTAATTGTTTTTCCTGAACATTGCTAACTTTTCCACTTGGATATAAAATTACTACATCAACTCCTTTAACTCCTAAAAATCCGCTTGCTACAGCACCTCCAGTATCTCCTGAAGTTGCAACTAAAACAGTAACTTTAGCTGTTTTTTCTTGCTTATTAAAGTAGCTTAAACAACGTGCCATAAAGCGCGCTCCAACATCTTTAAAAGCCATTGTAGGGCCGTGGAATAACTCTAATGTTGAAATATTTTCTTCAATTTCTACAACGGGAAAATCAAAATTTAATGTTTCTTTAATAATTTCTTTTAAAGCAGTTTCTGAAATTTCATTACCAACAAATTGTTTAATTACTTCAAAGGCTATTTCTTCATTTGAAAAATAATTTATATTATTATAAAAACCTTTTGCTAGAGGGCTAATTATCTCTGGAAAATACAAACCTTTATCTGGGGCTAATCCTTTTATTACTGCATCTTTGAATGATACATTTGGTGCTATTTTGTTTAAACTGTAATACTGCATATTTTTATTCTTTTTAATTGTCATTCTTGCTAAGGCAGGTATGACAACTTTATTATTATTTCTAATACAGAATTTTATAAAATTTTAATTCCTTTTTTATTCACTTTAGATACGTGTATATCATAATCAACACCAACTTTATTATAAACTAACTTCATTGCTTCTGCAACATTTAAAGCGGATTCTTCACCTTTGCATAATGCAAATATGGAAGGTCCTGAGCCTGAAATTCCACATCCTAAAGCTCCAGCTTTTAAAGATTGTTTTTTTACAGCATCAAAAGCTGGTATTAAAATAGAACGTATTGGTTCAATAATATAATCTTCTAACGATCTTCCAATTAAATCATAATCTTCAGTATATAAGCCACTTATTAATCCACCAACATTTCCCCATTGCTTAATAGCATCTTTTAAAGGAACTTTAGTTTTTAATATATTTCGGGCATCAGACGTTTTTATTTCAATATGTGGATGTATTACCGTTGCAAATAATTCTCTTGGTGTATGGATACTAACAATATCAAGTGGTTCATAACTTCTAACTAATGTAAAACCACCAAAAAGGGCAGGAGCAACATTATCTGCGTGAGCAACTCCTGTTGCTAAACGCTCACCTTCCATTGCAAAACGTACTAAATCAATAGTTTTAAAAGGTTTTTCTAGCAATTCATTTATTGCCCAAACCGCTCCAGCCGAACTTGCTGCACTACTACCAATTCCGCTACCAGGTTTTATTTGTTTATCTATTTCAATTTCAAAACCAAATTCACTGTCTGTTTTAGCTAAAAATGCTAAAGCAGCAACACCTGCCACATTTTTATGAGTTTCTAAAGGTAAATCTTGACCAATTATTTTGGTAATTCGAACACCTTTTTGCTTTACTTTTCTAATAATCATTTCATCTCCAACAGTATCAAGTGCTAACCCTAATACATCAAAACCACAAGAAACATTAGCAATAGTTGCTGGACTAAATATTTTAATTTCGTTCATATTTTTAATTATTACCAATTCTTATAATATCTGCAAATAAGCCAGATGCTGTAACATCAGCTCCAGCACCAGCACCTTTAATAATTAAAGGTTGTTTGCTATATCTTTCAGTAAAGAAAAGTACAATATTATCACTTCCATCTAAATTGTAAAAAGAATGATCTGATGGAATTTCTTTTAAACCAACTTTTGCCTTTCCATTGTCAAATTCAGCAACATATTTTAATCTACAATTATTAGTTGCTGCTTTTTCTTGAATTTTATTAAAATGAACTGCTTCTGCTTTTAGTGTTTCCAAAAAGTCAGAAACAGAATCAGCTTCTAAACTAGATTTAGGTAAAAATGAATCATTTTCAATATCACTTAATTCTAGTTTTGTTCCACTTTCACGTGCTAAAATTAAAATTTTTCGCATCACATCAACACCACTCAAATCAATTCTTGGATCTGGCTCAGTAAAGCCTTCAATTCCTGCTTGCTTAACAACTTCATAAAATGAAGATTGTTTATTAAAATTATTAAATATAAAGTTTAAACTACCCGATAGAACTGCTTGAATTTTAGTTACTTTATCTCCTGAAGCAATCAAATTTTTCAGAGTGTCAATTATTGGTAAACCTGCACCTACATTAGTTTCAAATAAAAATGGAGCATTGTATTCTCTGGCTAATTTTTTAAGGCTTAAATAGTTTGAATAGCTAGAAGAACATGCTATTTTATTGCAAGTAACAACCGCGACACTTTCCTTTAAATAAGAAGCATATAAATCAGAAATACTAGCATTGGCTGTATTGTCTACAAAAATGCTATTTCTAAAATTTAACGATGTTACTTTTTTATGAAATATGCCCATATTTAAGTTTTCTGCATTTTCTAATGGGGATTTCCAGTTTTCTAAATTAATTCCTTCTTCATTAAATAACATTTTTTTAGAGTTTGTAATTGCAATAACTCGTACTTGAATTTTTAAATTATCTAATAAATATTGTTGCTGATTTTTAATTTGTTGCAATAGTTTTCCACCAACATTTCCTACACCAACAACAAATAAATTTAATTGTTTAGTTTGACCTTCAAAAAATTCTGAATGTAAAGAATTTAATGCTTTTTTTATGTCTTTATGAGCTATAACAGCCGAAATATTTTTTTCAGATGCCCCTTGTGCAATTGCTCTAATATTTACATTATTCTTTCCTAAAGTGCTGAACATTTTACCGCTTATACCTTGATGGCTTTTCATGTGATCACCAACAAGTGCAATAATTGCGTTATTTTCTTCAACTATTAAAGGATGTACTTTATGTTGTTCTATTTCATAACTAAATTCTAAATCAATTGCTGTTTTAGCTGTTTTAGCATCTGAATTATTAATAGCAATACATATTGAATGTTCAGAAGATGCTTGTGTAATTAATGATACATTAATTTTTTCTTGTGATAAAGCGCCAAATAAACGTTTAGAAAACCCTGGAATACCAATCATTCCACTTCCTTCCAATGTAATTAGTGTCATGTTTTCAATATGGCTGATTCCTTTAATTGGATTTGCATTTGAAGATACTTTGGCAATTAAAGTTCCTGATGCTTTTGCATCAAAGGTGTTTTTTATGACAATAGGAATTTCCTTTTCTAATACTGGTTGAATTGTTGGTGGATACAATACTTTTGCTCCAAAATGAGATAATTCCATTGCTTCTTGATATGAAATATCTTTTATTGGAAACGCTTGTTTCACTATTTTAGGATTTGCGGTGTACATTCCACTAACGTCTGTCCAAATTTCTAAAATTGAAGCATTTGTGGCTGCGGATATAATGGAGGCGGTATAATCAGATCCTCCACGACCTAAAGTTGAAACTTCACCTTTTTCAGTTAAAGCTACAAAACCAGGTAAAATAACTATTTTATGATTATTTTGCTTAAAAAAAGTTTCAATTGCGACATTTGTTTTATCAAACTTTACTGAAGCATTAGAAAAGTTTTCATTGGTTATTATTAATTCTTGTGAATTTTTTAAAACAGTATCTAATTGACTGTTTTTCATTGCTTCCGATATAATATATGACGATAATAATTCACCGTAACTTACAATTTTATCGGACGTTTTATTGGATAGTTCATTAATTAAAAAAACACCTTCCAATGTACTTTCTAATTTATTCAACATATTTTTAATAGTACCCAAAACACTACTTTGATTGTTAACAGGTATTAATTCTCTAACAACTTTTAAATGACGGCCTTCAATTATTTTTAAACTTTTCTTGTAATTTTCATCACTATTACAAGCCAAATTTCCAGCTTCTAATAATAAATCTGTAATACCACCTAAAGCAGAAACTACAACAACTATTTTGTGATTATAAGAGCTTTCTTTAACTATATTTATTACTTTATTTATGTTTTCTGAGGATGAAACTGATGATCCTCCAAATTTCAATACTTTCATTTGTATTAATTTTATATGCTATTTTATTTTTTGTTAACTAATATTCCTTGTTTCATTTTTTATGAAAACGAATATATATACGGATAATATGTGTAGAAAGAAACCCTAAAGGGTAATCGTACTTGTTGTAGTGGTACCAATAACAAAGCTGCGCAAAGTGTTTGCGTTTTCAATCAAATGATATGATTTTGTTATTTGCATAAAGCAAAAGTAATTAAATTTATAAACCCACAAAGCTTTTATTTAAATTTTAACGGTATTTTTAGTAATAAGCTGATATCAATACATTATTAACTCAATTTTAATGTGTTTTTTACGAATAATAAAAAAAGTTAAAAAATTAATGAAATACATCATTCTGAAACAAATTCAGGTTACTAAAAATATCTCTTTAATATGATATTTTTAATCTAAATCTACAATAACTTGATTTTTTAGTAAATCCTCAAATGTTTCTTGTTTTCTAATTAAAAAATCTTTTCCATTATAAAGTAGCACTTCTGCTGGTTTATAGCGTGAATTATAATTTGAAGCCATTGAAAAACAATAAGCTCCAGCGTTATTAAAACACAAAACATCTCCTTCTCTTATTTCTCCAATTCTTCGGTTTGAACCAAAAGTATCAGTTTCACAGATATAACCAACAACTGAATAGTACCGTTCTCTACCATTAGGATTTGATATATTGTGAATATGATGATATGAATCGTACATCATAGGACGAATCAAATGATTAAAACCAGAGTCAACACTTGCAAAAACAGTTGATGTAGTTTGTTTTACAACATTTACACTTGCTAAAAAAGAACCAGATTCACTAACTAGAAATTTTCCAGGTTCAAACATTAGGGTTAATTTTTTACCATAATCTTTGCAAAATAAATTGAATTTTTTTGATAATTTTTCGCCTAACTCTTCAATATTGGTTGAAATATCGCCATCTTTATAAGGTACTTTAAATCCACTTCCTAAATCTATAAAATCTAAGTTTTCAAATTCATTTGCGGTATTAAAAAGTATTTCTGTAGCTCTTAAAAAAGTATCAATATCTAAAATATCAGAACCTGTATGCATATGAATTCCATTAATGTGCATCCCTGTATTTTTCACAACACGCTTTATATGAGGTACTTGATGAACAGAAATGCCAAATTTTGAATCTATATGTCCCACAGAAATTTTGTAATTTCCACCAGCCATTATATGTGGATTTATACGCACACAAACAGGGATATTAGGGTAATGATGACCAAATTGTTCTAAAATTGAAAGATTATCAATATTAATTTGAACTCCCAAATTAGCAGCTAACTCGATTTCTTGAAGTGATACTCCATTAGGTGTAAATATTATATTTTCAGGTGCAAAACCAGCTTCTAATCCAAGTTTTACTTCTTGAAAAGAGACTGTGTCAATTCCTGAATTTAGTTTTTTTAATAATTTTAAAATACTAATATTTGGATTTGCTTTAACCGCGTAATTTAATTTCAGGTTTTTAACTGCTGAAAATGCTTCTATAAGTCTATTGTATTGTGAACTGATTTTTTCAGCATCATATACATAAAGTGGACTTCCGTATTTCCTGTCTCTTATACACATCT
>SDWL01000408.1 GCA_004195315.1 Lutibacter sp. | reverse complement strand
AGATGTGTATAAGAGACAGGTACACTCAACGCTAAATATTTTTTTTATAGGAATGCGAAGTTACTAAATTTAAAGCACCCCATTATATTAAAGCTAACTAAAACATAGAAATAGTTAATTTTAAATTATAAGAAAACACAAAAATTTCAATGATATATTTCTAAGTTAAACTATAAATTTCCATGATTTGTCCCATAATTTTATCGAAATCAATTTTTAAATCAATTATCTCTCCAGTATGAATATCAAATACCCATCCATGAACAGTTAATTTACTATCCCTATAAGCTATCTGAACCTCAGAAGTTTTTAATATATTTATACATTGCTCTTGCACATTTAACTCTACAAGTCTTTTATACTTTTCACCTTCATCTGTTATTAAATCGAGTTCATTTTTATGCAACCTATAAACATCTCTTATATTTCTTAACCATGGATTCAAAATTCCTAAATCTGATGGTTGCATAGCTGCTTTAACTCCACCACACTCATAATGTCCGCAAACAACAATATGGCTTACTTTTAAATGAACTACGGAATAATTTATTACAGACATAGCACTCAAATCTGAGTTAGGCACCATATTCGCAATATTTCTATGTACAAATACATCACCAGGCTGAACACCCATAATCTCTTCAGCAGTTACACGGCTATCTGAACATCCAATATATAAAATCTCAGGAGTTTGGCCTTTTGATAATTTTTTAAAATAATTTTGGTCTTTTTTAAGTTTCTCAACGATCCATTCCTGATTGTTTTCAAAAATCTTAGTTATATTCATTCTTTAATTTTTTTAGTTATAAATTAATTTTATTCTTGTCTATTTTTATCCAAATCATTTGGTTTACCATCTTCAAAATACTCCCACTTTCCAGCTTTTTCATCATTTTCATAATCTCCCCAATAAATAAGTTTGCCATCAATATTGTAATATTTTGCAGCGCCATGAAGTATCCCATTTTCATAGTTTAAATCGTCTAACAAAATACCATTATCGGCATAACGTTTTAAATTTCCGTGTAATTTTCCATTTTTATAATGAGAAAATTCTGTTAGTTTACCTGTTAAATAATACGTTTTAGATTCACCATTTAAAATTCCATTTTCATAATTTTCTTCTGATAAAATTGATTTCCCATTTGTATGAAAATACACCCATTTCCCAACTCTGTTTTTATCATTCATTTCACCTTTACTTTCTAAAACACCTTTTTCAGTATAAAAATGAACATTAGCAAGATTGCTATTTTTTTTAAATGTTTTAATAGCAATAGGATGTTCTGAGCTTAAAGCACTATAATATTTAAAAACCCCAATTTCTTTTCCATCTTTAAATTGGCCATGATATCTAATGCGTTCATTATTGTAGTATTTTTTCCACACACCAGTTCTCTTTTCATTTGCATTAAACTGATTTGTTATTTCTTGTGCTTTAATAGGTTGAAAACCTATAGCGGAAATTAAAAAAATCGTCAAAATTGAATGATGAATTCTCATTATTTTAAAATTTATATACTATTATTCGGAAGGAATTGAATTAACCCAATTTAACAAAGTTTGATATTGAATTGCTGTCATTTTAGCTTCTTCATGTAGCTTTAAATAACTTTCCAAAGGCATTTTTTTTTCTTTTAATTCACCTTTCAAATCTCTTAAAATATGGCTTTTTTGATCTTTGTTATAAGCTGACCATTCTGAAAAATTTAAGTGCTCTTTTCCTTCATTTACATGTTGTGCTAAATACCAAGAAAAAGGTGCAATTTCACTGTACCATGGATATTTTGTTGTGTTAGAATGACAATCGGCACAGGAAGTTTTAATAATTAATTTCACTTCTTCAGGAAGCTGCATTACTGTTGTAATATCATTCGTTAAGTCTGTCTCTTATACACATCT
>SDWL01000407.1 GCA_004195315.1 Lutibacter sp. | reverse complement strand
CGTGGCTTCCAGGAAAAGAGAGACCTCAGCTTTGCGGAAAGCATAAATAGACTGTTTTGGATCTCCCACAACAAAGAGGGTCCTACCGGAGTCAGCCTGCCAACCGCTACATAGGTGTTGGAGCAGCAGCCATTGACTTCGGCTGGTATCCTGAAATTCGTCCACCAAGAGATGGTTAATTTTTCGATCTAAGAATAGCTGCAAATCCGTGGGGCTTTCCTGGTCAAAAAGACGAAGTGCGGCCTGTTCCAGTTCGACGTAGTCTAAAAGACGTCGTTGTCGGCAGATTGATCGGTAGCGATTTAGCGCCTCCCCCACCACCAAGACCAGATCATAGAGAGTGTCGAGATTGGCTATACCATCAGCCAAGAGGGGGAGTGTTTTGATGTTCTGTAAATTCTCCAAACTTTCAGGAGAAAGTTCCTGAATAATATAAGCAAGAAAAGGAAAATGACTTTTTCGGAAATGGCAGATGGTTTTGAATTTAATGCCTTCAACAATTTCAGTAAATTCAAATATTATTAGAAGTTATAATGAGCAACAATCGAGAGATTTAATTGACATAGGATTAACACCTTTACCTGTTTTAAAACAACGTCATTTTATGTTTGATTGGGATTATAGCGTAGGTTATAATTTAACAAAATCATTACAATTTAATTTTAGGGCTACCAACCATTTTATATATGACGATTTTGAAGCTTCAGATGATATACAATTAATGGATAAGTTTTTTAGCTTCGGAAGACCAGATCATTATCATCAAACATTAAACGGAACCTATAAAATACCATTAAATAAAATTCCTTATTTAGATTTTGTAAATGCAGATTATGCGTATTCAGCAGATTTTGATTGGCAAGCAGCATCACAATCATATGTTGATAAAATTGGAAATGTAATTCAAAATGCGAATACACATACAATAGGAGGAGATGTTGATTTTAATAAGTTTTATAAAACAATAGGATTAGTAAAGCTGTTTAGTAAAAAAAGTACAAGTGCAAAAAAAGCAAATTCAGGTGTGCCAAATGCTCCACGAAGTACTGGAACTAAAAAACAAAAAACTGTTGGAGGTAAACTAGGACAAGGATTTTACAGTGTTTTAACTTCACTAAAAAAAGCACGTGTTAATTATTCAGAGAATAATGGTACATATTTACCGGGTTATTTACCAGAAATAGGATTTTTAGGACAAGATAATTTTAGTGGAAGCCCTGCACCAACATTTGGTTTTGTTTTTGGTAGTCAAATAGATATTAGACAAAGAGCAGTTGAAAATGGATGGTTGTTATCTCGTAGTATTGATGATCCATATTTTAACAAAACCTATAGTAAAACACATTTCAATAAATTAGATGGTACAATTACAGTTGAACCATTTAAAGACTTAGATATTGAATTTAGAGGGAATAAAACATACACTAAAAATGCTTCACAACAATTAGATGTTGTTGATAATGTTTTAACAAATTCTCTAATTACAGAATTTGGAAATTATAGTATCAGCTTTAATATGTTAAAAACTTCATTTAAAAATAGTGATGTAAATTTTGATGAATTTAAAGCGAATAGAGCAATTATAGCACAACGTTTAGCTTCTAATTCAGGGCAGCCAATAAGCGGTTTTGGAGAAACAAGTCAGCAAGTTGCGCTTCCTGCCTTTATAGCAGCTTATTCAGGTCAAGATGCTTCAAAAGTAAGTTTAAAAACATTTAAAAGTGTTCCAATTCCAGGATGGAAATTGAATTATAAAGGTTTTATGAAAATGAAATGGTTTAAAAAACATTTCAGAAGTTTTTCATTATCACATAGTTATAATTCTTTATACTCAATTACTAGTTTTAGTAATAACTTAGAATATAATGTAGATGAACCTTATGTAGAAAAAGATATTGTAGGGAATTATTTTAACAAAACACTTTTTACACTGTCTCTTATACACATCT
>SDWL01000406.1 GCA_004195315.1 Lutibacter sp. | reverse complement strand
AGATGTGTATAAGAGACAGTTAGAAATAGTATATATATAATGAGCAAAAAGACCGCTGAATTTCCAATTATGAAAACAAGTTTGTCTGTTTGATGCAACTGTTTTGCTATCCGCATTATTAGAAATAGAAAAGAAATGATTATGAATTTAATCTTGTTCTCTTTGACTAGTTTAATAACAATCATCCTTTCATATTAAATTACTATTGATAATCTAATATGATTTAACACCTATACACTGCGACTAATTTATGTGTTAAAGTTGTTTTTGGTATGTTATACCCTGTATATTCAACCTCGTATTTCGAGTGTATAAGTTTTGGGATTTGGATCCATGTAATTGAAGTAAGCTTAACTACTAATAATATTGGTAAAGTATACGCCATAAAGACATACACTGGGATCAGTAAAACAATTAAAATATATATAGACCAAGCATTACTTGAATACATATAGTACTGAATATCTATTTCAATTAACTGTAAAAATTGCCTTAAAAAAAAGAATGTAAAAATAACTAGAAACATTCTTTTAAAATTCTTATTACTTATCTCATGCATATTTTTACCCCCTTAAAGTCTTATAACACTTTAGTTATCCCTAACTAGCTGTGTTAATTATAACATATATTCATAAAGATTATCTAAATTATATTATTTAGGATATCCATATTAAAGCATAAAAAAAACCAAGATATCTCTTGGTTTTTACTGAAATATTTGGAATGCAGAAATTAAAGCATCATTAAGGTACTAACTTCAAGCTCAGTTAAATGGCGATAATGCCCACGCGGCAAATCTTTCTTGGTTAAACCTGCAAAAATTACACGATCTAATTTTACAACACTATAATTAAAGTTCTCAAAAATTCTACGCACAATTCGGTTTCTTCCTGAATGAATTTTAACTCCTATTTCACTTTTTGGTTGATTAATTATATATGAAATTTCATCAACCAATACTCTTTTTTCGTCTAAAATAAACCCATCAGCAATTTTTTGCATATCACTCATTGCTAATTTTTTATCTAAAGATGCATGATATAATTTTTGAATATTATGTTTTGGATGTGTTAATTTTTTTGCTAATTCACCATCATTTGTAAAGAGCAATAAACCCGTAGTATTTCTATCTAATCTACCAACAGGGTAAATACGCTCTTTTGAAGCATTTGCAATTAATTCCATAACCGTTTTACGCCCTCTATCATCGTCCATTGTTGTAATAAAATTCTTCGGTTTATTCAATAAAACATAGCGTTTTTTTTCTGGACTAATTAATGATCCATCAAACTTAACAACATCATTAGGCATTACTTGATAGCCCATTTCGTTAACTAACTTACCATTTACCGATGCACTACCTGATTTTATATAAACATCAGCTTCTCTACGTGAACAAATACCAGAATTAGCAATATACTTATTTAAACGAATTCCTTCGTTTTCAGTAATCTTTTTTTCTTGTTTTGGAGCTGTTGCAACAGCTTCTTTAGAAATTGGTCTTTCTCTTTTAAAAGTAGGTTTATCTTTAAAGCTTTTAGAAAATTTCTTTTTACTATCAAACTTTGGTTTTGAAGTGTTTGAAGTTGCTTTTTTACCTTGATGTCGTCCTCTCGACGAGTTTTTATTTGAATTCATTTTTATATTTTTTGCAAAAATAGTTTATTCTTCTGATAATTACTCAATTAATTCTATTATTTAAGTAATATTTTGTCAATAATAACAGTGTAATCTATAAATATCAAACTAAATACACCTGCAATTAATAATAATTTTAAGGTTAAATGTAAAAGGACATAATTACGATTACTTTTACTTAACCATAATGCAACTACAAACATAAAAAGCACAACTATACTTATATAGCTGTCTCTTATACACATCT
>SDWL01000405.1 GCA_004195315.1 Lutibacter sp. | reverse complement strand
AGATGTGTATAAGAGACAGATTATTAGAAAAGCTCTTTATAGCCAGGTCTAACGGGCTTTCAATGTTTAGTAAATCTTTTTTACTTACATGTGTATAAATCATAGTAGTTTCGGGTTTTGCGTGCCCTAATAATTCTTGAATATAACGTAAATCAATACCGTTTTCTAATAAATGAGTTGCATAACTATGGCGTAAAGTATGTGGTGTAACTCGTTTTGTGATACGTGCAATTTTACTTGATCTATGCAAAAAAGCTCTAATGCTTTCAGCACTATATTGTTGAAAAGGTTTTCCTTCAACAAAGTAAGTTTTAGGATTGTAACTTATTAAGTAATTTTGCATTAATGGTATAAAACTTTGTGCTAAAATTATATTCCGGTCTTTTCTTCCTTTACTATTTTTAACTGTTAATTGTCTTCGGTCAACATCAATATGCTTCAATTCTAAATGTAACAACTCACTTATACGTAAACCAGCACTATAAATCATAGCTAAAACAGCTCTGTGTTTTAAGTTTTTGGTATAGCGCAGTAAATCAATAACTTCTTCTTTTGAAAGTACTGTAGGTAAAAGTTGACTTTTTTTTGGTCGTTTCAATGCAATTTCTTCAATTGCACATTCAGGATAAAAAACCTTAAATAATTTAATTGCACTTATAAATTGCCTATGTGTACTAATACTATATTTTCTTGGAATAAAAACATCTTCAATAAATTGTTCTACATCTCTGTTGGTAAGTGTATTAAGGGGCGTTTCCTTTATATAATCAATAAAATCTGCAACAAAGGTAAAATAGGTTTTAACCGTACTTTCACTATAACATTTACCTTTTAAATACTTAACATAAGCAGTAATTATAGCTTTGTTTTCTTCTGAAATATCACGAGATTTCCTTTGAGTTTTAACTTTTAAACTCATATTATAAACTGAATCATCTAACTTAAAAACAACATCGCCTTTTAGATTTTGCTTTATAATATCTAAATTTTTTGGAGTATAATTTGTATACCATCCTTTTAAAGTTTGACTCCATAAATAACCTTCAATTTTTCTTATTTTTAAAATAATAGCTTTATTGTATGGAAATATCAACAGCAATTGCAACTTATTTCGATGTAGCACTTTTTTTAAAAAAATGGTAGGTAGTTTAGTAAATTTATTCATAGCAATTCAAAAATACATTTTTAAAACCATATATAAAAAAGTTATAGTGAAATAGCATGGTTTTTTAACGGACTAGTTACTTACTGTAATTTACTATTCCATTAGTGAATATTATCTAAATATAATATTCACTAATGGTAATCTATAGATAAGTTATAATTTTTTTTCGTTTTTTAGTTCCGCCATCACTATTTGATAATTATTCAAAATTGCACCTACAAGTAAATTTAATAATAAAAATGTAGCCACCACAAACCATAACACATGATAGAAAGTAATTAAGGTTTCATTAACTTCAATAACATTCATCTTACTTGCCTGAACTAAATTGTATCGCAGGTCTGTCCAATCTTCCCCTGATAGAACTCTAAATAAAGTAAACATGGTTTCTCCTAAAGAACCATAAGGATCGGGTGAAATACCAGGAGAATTAGGCGCCTGATTTAAATATTCTGTTAAAGCATTAATTTTTTGAGCATCTGCTGTTGCTATATCTGGTAATTTGAAAAGAGTAATACCTATTATGGAAAATAGATACATAAAAATAAAGAAAAATATTCCATTGTAAAATAAAGTACTTAATGAGCGAATGAGTACTGCGGTCATAATTTTGAGCTCTGGAAAAGCACGTAATAATCTAAATATTCTAAATACACGAAGTATTCTGATAGTAGTTATTATTGTTGAGTTTTCAAAAAGATGCTCTGGTATAAAACTAACTAATACTATTAAGCTGTCTCTTATACACATCT